>JALTHV010000344.1 GCA_027004315.1 Deltaproteobacteria bacterium | reverse complement strand
TTACCCTGTACTCATGGGGAATCTGGTCATAGTCTCTGTGCTGACACTGCTTGGGAACCAATTGGCCGATATCGGATATGCACTCGCAGATCCGAGAATTCGCACAGGCATTCAAAGGGGAGACTAGGGAAGGTCCTTATTGTGGATGCCACCGATTACCAAATCAGGGAATCTGCCAATCACCGGATTCTATGGCTGAGTCGAATATCAAAAAATCCCTTGGCACTGGCAGGGCTCTTAATAGTCAGTACCCTCTGCATTGTTGCCCTTTTTGCCCCATGGCTTGCCCCTTATGATCCCCAGGCAATAGATACCTGGCACATCCTTGAGGCGCCTTCAAGCGCCCATCTCCTTGGTACAGATGCCCTGGGTAGGGACTGTCTGTCAAGGCTCATTTATGGGGCAAGAATTTCTCTGCTGGTGGGGATCGTATCCGTGGGGATCGCAACCCTGATTGGTACTTTCCTGGGGGCCCTGGCCGGGTTTTACGGCAAGTGGGTAGATATGCTGATAATGCGCCTTGTAGACATAATGCTCTGCTTTCCCACGATCTTTCTCATAATGGCCGTCATCGCCTTTCTTGAGCCTTCTATATGGAATATCATGGTGGTAATAGGTCTTACCAGTTGGATGGGAGTAGCCAGGCTGGTAAGAGCAGAATTCATGAGCCTCAGGCAGCGTGATTTTGTGTTAGCGGCCCGGATAACAGGTGCCTCAAATATAAGGATAATCTTTTCTCACATCCTGCCAAATGCAGTGGCCCCGGTCCTTGTGGCAGTTACACTCGGTGTAGGTGCGGCAATACTCACTGAGAGTGCACTTAGTTTTCTTGGGATCGGGGTCCAGCCTCCTACCCCTAGTTGGGGCAACATGCTCACTGAGGGCAAGAATAACCTGGAGATAGCCTGGTGGCTTTCATTGTTTCCAGGTCTGGCCATTCTTATAACCGTGCTTGGCTATAACCTGTTGGGAGAAGGGCTGAGAGACGCCCTGGACCCCAGGATGACCCGGGATTAGAAAAACCAAGGGCCTACCACTGACAAAATAGACCCCCTTGAGGGTGCCTTCCCAAAAACTAAAGACATGCATCAGGTTAGCAATAGGTTAGCAAAATTAAAAAAGGGTTACAAGTAACTACCTGTAACCCCTTGATTTCCTTGGTAGCGGGGCATGGATTTGAACCATGGACCTTCGGGTTATGAGCCCGACGAGCTACCAGACTGCTCCACCCCGCATCCGAAAATATGTTATCTCTAAATGAAAAGAATAGATTACCTTTATAACCGTTTAGGCCTACATTGTCAATGCCTTGAAACGTATACTCACGGAGGCCATTCAGGGACCTTCTGCCTATATGATAAACATCGCATCCCCGTAGCTGAAAAATCTGTAACCAGAGTCCATGGCCTCTCTGTAGGCAGAAAGTATCTTGTCCCTACCTGCAAAGGCAGACACCAATATCAACAGAGAGGATTTAGGCAGGTGAAAATTGGTAATCATACGATCAACGACCCGGAAACGGTGGCCAGGTAAGATATACAGATCACAAAATCCTCGATAGATCTTTATTCCTCCTGCTCCATCTGCTGTTGCCTCAAGGGCCCTGACCGTAGTGGTCCCTACTGCTATGACCCGGTGGCCTGCCTTGTGGGTAAAATTTATCTTTTCTACCGCGTCTTCAGTTACAGATAGCCATTCCGAGTGGATTTTGTGCTCACGTATGTCAGATGCCCTTACTGGAGCAAAGGTGCCATATCCCACATGGAGTGTTATCCATGCCATCTGGATACCCTTCTTTTTTGCGAGTTCTAATTGTCTTTTAGTGAAGTGGAGGCCGGCTGTAGGTGCAGCCACTGATCCAATCTCCCTTGCATAGACAGTCTGATATCGCTCTATATCAGAAGAGACCTGTGGGCGTCTTATGTATGGCGGAAGGGGAACCTCTCCACAAGACTCCAGGACAGGAAACAGCTCTCCCTGAAATATCAGTTTTATAGAGGCCTGGCCTGAGGGATAGACTTCGAGGACCTCTATTTCCAGGGGACCCTGGCAAGATATCTTTTGCCCCTTTTTTAGCGGCCTTGAGCTGCGGTAGAGGGCACTTGCACAGGCCTCACCTTTTCTGGTCTCTTCTGGAAAGTTGAGTAAAAGGACCTCTACCTTTCCACCTGTTGATTTTAGCCCTCTGATACGGGCAGGAAATACCTTGCTATTATTAAAGACCAGACAGTCTCCAGGATCTATATAATCTAAAAAGTCACGAAAGAATCGGTGAGTTATTTGACCAGATTCCCGGTTGAGTACCATCAGGCGTGAAGATGAGCGATCTTCAGTGGGGTGCTGGGCAATAAAATGAGGCGGTAGATCGTAGTCATATTCGTTTAGACTAAAGCCTGCTGTCATGAGAAAAACCCTGTCCTCTGTGCGACATAGCATATACTCAGGCCGATCAAGGTAGAGACAAGGCCCACCCATCGCAGATAATCCGGAGGCATCTCCTCGATCTGTTTTATAAAAAGCTGCATTTTTTCAGGAAAAGCAAAATATGGAAGTCCTTCTATAATCATAACTAGGCCTATCACAGTGATAAAGAGCTTCATATGAGTAATGACTCCGACTGTAATTGTTTATCGCCACCCGGCGTCGGCAGACTTTCCCCAGGTTCCGAGGCCCGGCCTGGTGCATCCTGAAAAGACAATGCAGATCTGCCCATAATCGAAACCCTGCAAAATGCCACCGCTGGCCGGGGGGAATGTGAACAGTTACCCGGATGTGTATAGAGAGGCAAGGTCAGCTAATACCTGATAGAGATTGGTGGCGGTGCAGGGACTTGAACCCCGGACCCTGCGGATATGAGCCGCATGCTCTAACCTGCTGAGCTACACCGCCACTTGGCCTGATACCTATTAACTATTTTGGGAAATGTGTCAAGGAGAAACTTGATGGTTTCATAAAAAATCAGAAATATCACGCAAAGTCGCCAAGACGCAAAATTTTTTCTTTAGCAACAATAGATTGCCTTTGCGAGTTTTGCGCCTTTGCGTGAAAAAAGACTTTTTGCGAGGACATCAAACTTGTATCTCAAAATATTTGTTGCCTCCATTAAAGTATAGATATAAAATACTATATTTGTTTGTGGATTCAAGGGATATTGAGGCATGGCAGTTGGCCTGAGGGCCAACTCGCAAGGTCAACCAAACGTAAATAAACAGGTCTTTAAGACTGGAAGGAGAATTCTTATGCAGGAACTCATTACCAAGGCCATACCTACGGGAGTCCATGTCATTACAGTCAGGTCCAGGGATAAAATAAATGGCATGGCCGCTGCGTGGACCACACAGGTCTCTTTTGACCCAGCTATGATTGCGGTAGCTATTGCCCCTGCCCGCTATACCCATGACTTAATTAAGGAATCTGGTTACTTCTGTGTCAATACGCTGCCAGTAGAGGCAGAGGATATCGCAAGGCATTTTGGTTTTAGGACTGGGCGTAAGACCGATAAATTCAATGGGGTATCCTATACAAGTGCCCTTAATGGATCCCCGGTCCTGGATTCGGCCTGTATCTATCTGGAGTGCAAGGTGGTTCATGCCTATGAAATTGGAGACCATACCCTCTTTATAGGATCTGTAGTAGATAGTGGTGAGTTAAAGAAAGATGCTACACCCCTCATCTTCAGGTGGGAGTCATTTTTTGGCAAAAAAAGTAAATAACAGAGACCCTTTAAAGACGATAGGGGCATAGCATACTGTGCCCATCTGGTGGAGGGATAATCATTAAAATGGCCATAGATACCCAAAGGCCCGCTGACCCAAAAGAGTGGACTACAAAAGACGTATTAAAGGAAATCTTGTCTGGTCTTCCACCTCAGGTCAGGAATATATTACAAGATTACCTGAGAGAGATCCTGGCAGGGCTGGTAATAGTTATTCTGGCAACATCACTGTGGTATGGCTATTCGGCCTATACAACCAGGCAAGAGGATCGGGCAGCCACTGATTTGGGACTTGCAATACAACAGAGGGATCTTGCAAGGAGGGTCACTATCTTAAAGAGACTGGTCCAGGATCATGGCCAGACCGCTGCCGGCAGACAGGCCCTATTGCTTCTTGGAGCTGCACAGAGGGATTCTGGCCAGATAAAGGCAGCAGAAAAGGACTTTGATAAGGCCAGACAGAGTCTCCCTAAAGGCAGCTTTTTGTATTATTCTGCCTTGATGGGTCTTGGCTATCTCCAGGAGAATAATGCAAGGCTGGATAAAGCCCTAAAGGCATATAAGTCATCAAGCGAGTCCGGGTCTGGCTTTGAAGCAGTTGCTTTAATTGACCTTGCGAGGGCATCTTCTGCCCTGGGGCATAGAAAAGAGGCCCTTGAGGCCTATAACAGGTATCTGTCTCTAAAGCCCAGGTCATGGCAGACTGACTTTGTGCGCGATCAGATAACAAAGCTTTCTTCCAGGGACAAGGGCCTGAAGAAAGGCCATACCCCAAAAGAAAAAGCAGGGAAATGACCTGTAAATTAGGTCTGTCCTACAATCGCTTGAAGATCCTTCCAGGCCTTGATCCTCAAAAATGGGGTAGATTTTCTGTTCCAGGGCTGGTCAAAGACAATGGCCCCTATCCCTTCATTATAGAGTTCTTGACATGTCTCCAGGTGATCATCGATAAAATATCTAAGCCCAAGTTCCTTGAGCACCCCAGCCTTTGCCGATTGACAGCCAGTGGCGATCACCTCTATGGCACCAGGTGGTACTTCGGAAAGCAGGGCCTTCAGCCAGGCCTCAATCGGTTTCCTTACAGGCCTTGCCGTTACAAATGTAAGCCTTCCGCGGGCAGCAAGCCTTGTTAAGGTCTCTTTGGCCCCGGGGAGGGGCTCAAGTCTGACACCGAACGGGTCTATAAGGAGACGTTCTATAATGGCTGCAACCGTGTCAGTAGGCATAGACAGGCATTCCTCCAGCCAGTAGGAGGTCATCTGTTCCTTCTTGAGGTGATTGATGCCGAATTCTTCTCTGGCTACCCGAATAAAGGCCTCCATGGTATCGGCAACTACGCCATCTATGTCAAAACCTATTTCAGACGTCAGTATAGGAGCGGGCAAACTGGGCCCATAGTTTATATTACAGGCTCTGTCTCCGGATATGTGTAACATAGAGACAAGATAGCAGGCGAAGGGGTAGGTCTTCAAGTTTTTTTTATATTAATGGCCATATTGGGGGAATGCCCCAGTGCCTAGTTGCAAAATGTAATCTGCCCCAGCTTATGAGAAGTTACAAGACCGAGTTCGAATAAAATCTTGAATCTTACAAAGAGATTAGTTATATATAAAAAAAATAAGAAACTCCCTGTCCTTCGATGATGGGTAGCCGTTCACATTCCCTCGGCCAGCGGTAGCCTTTTGAAGAGTTCTGTGCGGATTAATGGCTAGAGTGTCTTGATCTTGTGCGTCAAGCTGCTCCTGGAACTCTGAGAAAGGCTACTGCTGGCCGGGGACGTGATGATGGAGGGTTGGGGTGGTGATAGACAGTCCCAGATTATTGAGCTATTACGTCTGATTCTACTTATGCCTCAAGCGATCAATAACATATCTACACCTTTTACCTGGATGGGTAGGGCCTTTATCCGGCTTATTGGAGAACTTGGGGCTATTGGCATCTTTTTTATTTACTCATCTGCCCTGATCTTCTCTCTGCCCCTACAGATAAAAAAGACCATACAACAGGTCTTTTTTATCGGTGCCAGGTCTACCTTGATTATCTCTATGGTGGCCCTCTTTACCGGTATGGTCTTGGGGCTGCAGGGCTATTACACCCTGATCAAGTTTGGCTCTGAGGGGGTACTTGGTGCGGCAGTAGCACTTGCACTTATACGTGAATTGGGACCCGTGATGACAGCCCTCATGATTATAGCCAGGGCGGGGTCTGCCATGGCTGCGGAGATCGGCATCATGCGTATCTCCGAGCAGATCGATGCCCTTGATACCATGGACATCAATCCCATTCGTTTCCTGGTCAGCCCCCGTATTGCAGCCTCTTTGATCAGCTTTCCCCTGCTTACTGCCATCTTTGACATAATCGGGATCTTGGGTGGTTATCTTACAGGTGTTGTCCTCTTAGGTATCAATTCTGGCGTCTATTTTTATCGTATTCATACCAATGTAGTCATGCAGGACGTGAGTGGCGGCTTTATCAAGTCCCTTGTTTTTGCCGCTATAGTTTCCACAATTTGCTGCTATCAGGGTTATTTTACCCATATGCGTTCAGAGGGCTTTGGCGCCAGGGGAGTGAGCCTGGCTACGACTTCTGCAGTGGTCATATCGTGTGTATTGGTATTAGTGCTAGACTATGTCTTGACTTCATTTCTTCTGTGAGGATCTCGTGGCTACTCCACTGGTAGAGTTTAAAAACGTGACCAAACGCTTTGGCACGAGGACTGTCCTCAACGGGATCAATCTTGCTCTCTTTGAGGGTGATATCACCACAGTCATCGGTAAGAGCGGGGTAGGGAAGAGCGTCCTGCTCAAACACATTATCGGGTTGCTCAGGCCTGATGAGGGAGAAATACTCTTTAATGGTAAGGAGCTCAAAAGTATGGGCCGAAAAGAGCGAAAGGCCTTCAAGAGGCAGGTGAGTTACATGTTTCAGAATAATGCCCTGTTTGACTCGCTTACTATTTTTGAAAATATTGCCCTGCCGCTCAGAGAAAAGACCAGGCTGCGAGAGAAGGCCATAAAAGAAAAAGTGCGGGCCAGGATGGACCAGATGGAACTCTTTGGGGTTGACCATAAATATCCATCTCAGCTTTCTGGGGGCATGCAGAAGCGTGTAGCCCTTGCCAGAGCACTTATCACTGATCCTACGATCATCCTCTTTGATGAACCGACTACTGGCCTTGATCCACTCCGTAAAAATGCAGTCCTGAGCATGATTGCACATCACCAAAAAGAGATCGGATTTACAGCCGTCCTGGTCAGCCATGATATCCCAGATGTCTTTTTCATTTCCAACCGTGTTGCCATCATCGATAATGGAAAAATTTCCTTTCAGGACACACCCATGGAGTTAGAGCAGTCTGAAGACCCTGTCGTCCAGGAATTCATCGAGGGTCAGGAAAATCTTAAGGACGAGCTGATAGGGCTAAATACCAGGCGAGACCTCGAGGATATGTTTATCCGGGAAACGGGCAGAGTGGACCGTTCTGGAGGGACCTTTCCTATTATTATAGTATTTACTATTGAAGGGCTGGATCAGATCAATGAACATGTCGGTTATATTGCAGCCCAACGAATTATCCAGTGCCTAGGTGCGCTATTAAAGGACCATTTTGACAGCTCTGGTACCTCTGCACGATATAGTAGCGACAAGATACTTATGCTCTTGTCTCATACCGATCTCAAGGATATTGAGCGTGGTCTTGATAAGTTGGCCATTGACCTGCAGAGGCAGGAAATTCTCCAGCCCAAAAGTTATCCCAGGGCCTGTGTGGATTTCTCTATATTGGCTGGGCTGGCCGAGGCCGGGCCTGGAATGGACCTGAATTCATTGGTAGCCCAGGCATTGATACAGCAAAAGGTGATCGCCCGTCTGGAGTGTAGAAAGCTAGGTAAAATCTCATGAAAAAATATTCCATGGAAACAACCGTAGGTATATTTGTCTTTATCGGCCTCATCTGTGTAGGCTATTTGACCATTAAACTGGGCAAGATGGAAGTTATAGGCAGCAACAACTATGTCCTATATGCGCGGTTTAATTCAGTATCTGGTCTGAGAGTCGATAGCAGCGTGGAGATAGCCGGCGTTCAGATTGGACGTGTCAGCAATATTAGCTTGGATTCTAAGAGAGATATGGCCCTGGTAGAACTCAAGATCCAAAAAGGTATTCAGATCTCTGATGACTCCATTGCATCGATTAAGACAAGTGGGCTGATTGGTGACAAATTTGTCAAGATTACTCCTGGTGGTTCGGACGATATACTTAAACCTGGTGGAACCATTACAGATACTGAATCGGCTATTGACATAGAAGACCTAATAAGTAAATATATTTTCGGAAAGGTATAAACCGGGGGGACTTTATCCCATCTGTGGGCAACTTTTTTTGTAACTTCTCAATAAGTCCTGGCAACTTCGGTGTAACCGATCACAGGGTGCTTCTTTTGGAAACGATTTGCGTTAGCCCTGTAGTTTTCTTGGTTTTTGCAGCATTGGAAACCCTGGCTCCGGAGCGCAGCGGAGGAGAACAGGGAGGGTCCTATGCTGCAAAAACCTTAGAAAACAAGGGGCGAGAGCATGTTGGAAAAAGAAGCACCCTGTGATCGGTTACCAAAATGAAGCCTCCACTTATTGAGAAGTTACCTATTTTTTGATTTTTTAAAGGGTACTCCATGAAAAAGCGACTTTTTGTAATTGCTCTTATCGTTATATTTCTATTACCCTCTACAGTATTGGCTTCCTCTACAGTGACATCCGATGCGGCGCTCAATTTTGTCAAGACCTCAGTAAACAGGGTACTCGCCGTCCTGCGTGATCCGAGTTACAAGACCAAATCGGCCAAGGAAGATCAGCGGCGCAAACTTCGGGCCCTTGCTGAAGAGCTGTTTGATTTTAGAGAGGTCTCCAGGTTGGCGCTTGGTAGAAATCGGAGGAGCTTTACCCCGCAGCAGATGGAAGAATTCTACGGCCTGTTCCGCAAGCTCCTCGAGAGGACCTATATAAATAAAATCCAGACCTATACTGACGAAAAGGTAGTCTATGACAAGGCAATCATGCTTTCCGATACCAAGGCCCTGGTAGAAACTGATGTCATAACGGGGGCCCAAAAGATCCCAATCAATTATAGGCTCGTTTTTAGACACAATAAATGGATGGGTTATGATGTTATTGTCGAGGGTGTGAGTCTGGTGAAAAATTATAGGAGCCAATTCAATCTATTTCTTCAGGAAAAAACCCCTGCTGAGCTGCTAAAGGTATTGCAAAATAAGATATCGACAAAGACCTGATATAGAGGTCTCAAGACAGTCATGCCGTAACCGTTCAGATCCTCCTGTTGTAACCGTTTACGTCCCCGGCCAGCGCTAGCCTGATTTCAGCCTAATTCCCGAGGCCTTTTTATGCATTATGAAGGACCTATATACCGGCCGCCCAGCGAGGCAGATTCCCTGTTAATACAGGCCACCATAGGATGTCCCCATAATCGATGTACCTTTTGCATGGTCTATAAAAACGGTCCCAGGTACCGTGCCAGGCCAGTGGCAGATATCAAGGAAGATATGCTGGAGGCAAGGAAATATTATGGTCCTAATGTGCGTACCATGTTTCTTCCTGCAGGAAATACTATAGCGATGAGGACACAGGACCTGGCGGAGGTATGCCGTTTTGCCAAGGCAACTTTCCCAGGCCTTCAGCGAATAACGGTCTACGGTTCCTCTCACTTTATCCACAAGAAGGGTCTGAAACAGCTTGAGGAATTGGCAGAGGCCGGTCTTGGGCGCATCCACGTAGGTCTTGAATCAGGTGATGACGTCATATTGAAACGGATCTGCAAGGGGACCTGTGCCCAGGAACAGATCGAGGCAGGTAAATGGGTAATGGCCGCAGGGATAGAACTCAGTCTGTATGTTATCTTGGGGATCGGAGGCCAGGAGAGGACAGTTGAGCATGCAGTGGAGACAGCCCGTGCAATCAATGAAATTGCACCTGACTATGTCCGGCTACGCACTTTTGTGCCGAAGATCAATACGCCGATCCTGGAAGATGTCCTGGAAGGACGATTTCAGATGCTCACTCCCCATGGGATATTGAGGGAAACGAAGGCCCTCCTTGAAGGTCTGGATGTCAAGACATACCTCGTCAGCGACCACTATACGAACTATATCAACCTGGAAGGCCATCTACCCCAAGACAAGTCAAGGCTCCTGGATGAAATAGCTTCTGGCCTTGAGAGAGATGAGTCTGAGTTCCGGCCATTTTTCATAGGGAGCGAGTAATAACTGTATGTTGGCTTCATATGGATAATTGAACAGCGCCTCCTTATTCCTGGCTATCTAAGTATTTCACTAGATTTTTAGGCCGATAGGATCTCTTTTTATGGTAACGTTCGAGCACCGAAGGATGGAGGCTCTCATCGGTATTGGTGATTCCGATGGGGCGAATGTGCGGCCCGAAGACGAAATATCCGGGTGTATAGGAATTATGCAGACGTTCAGCAGAATTTTTCGTTATAGACTCTATGTATTCCATATTAAAGGCGAGTCCGCACTTGCCTGCCTTCTCGACCATCCATTTAAGTGTCTTGTCTGAAAGTCCAGATTCAGGATACCCTCCTCCGATATCACTATGTACCCCTACGAACCAGGTCTGCTCCACGTTTTTACGGCGTTTTTTCGTCTTCCAGATGGTCGGAGCAAACGGTTTACGCCTTTCATCAATAGCGAGGGCATGATAGGCGTTTTCAACGATTCCGCTGATCCTGGTGTCGTGGAAACTGTATTTTTTTTCATTGATTCTCTTTAATATCCCCAGAGGGATCCCAAGGGCACCGACTGTATCCCATACACCGAGAAATTTTATGGTTATCTCATTTGAGAATTTGTTCCGGAATTCTCTTGCCTCCTTCACGTCTGGCTTAGAACGTGAACGATACATATCATAGGCATAGGCTATCTTGTCGGCATAGACCTTCTTGAGCAGCCCACAGTTGCGGATAAGGCCGATCAGGCTCCTAACGGTATATGCACCCCTGCTGAAGCCAAAGAGATATACCTCATCATCACTGTTATAATTGTAGACCAGAAAACGATAGGCATCCTGGATATTTCTATCAAGGCCCTTGCCGAAGGCCCCACCGCTTATCTGATTTAACCTGTCCCCTGTGCCGACACCCCAGTCATAGAAGACGACCTGATCGATTCCATCCGAATCTCTGGACTCGATTGAGCGGGCCACTTTAACTACATTAGTAACTACTGCCTTTACAGGCGCATCCCATGTTCCATCACAGCAAATAATTAGACGTTTTGACATAATTTACCTCCCATTAGTATGTTACTCTCCCAGTTGTCTGCCTCTCTTTAATCCATGTCTCAGATTTTGCAAATTCATTATCTGCTGGCGTTAAAATAATCTCTTATCTCCCCTCAAGAAAAATATAACTTACAATTCTGGAAGGAAATATGCCAGCAATTAAAATTACTGCTTTTCCCTCACTTCTTATTGACACTAGAAATAACATTATGTATTATTATTTTACAATAGAGGGTTTGACTAAACGGTTAGTCTGTTGTGTCCCTTTATGTGGCTATCGAGTGGCAGATCTTTAAAATTGAGAGGCCCGGTGAGGGCCTCTCTTTTTTTTGTCGTGAAGCCCTTGAGACAACATGACACTTTGTATGGATCAGAAATTACCTGTGTGGCGGATCCTTTCTGCCTTGGGCGTTTTGAGCCATCGTAAGTGTATCAGAAGGCTGGGAAACGCCTATAGTTTCAAAGAAAGGAGGTAAAAATTATGGCGAAGGGAACTGTAAAATGGTTCAATGACCAAAAAGGCTTTGGATTCATCTCTCAAGAAGATGGTCCCGATGTCTTTGTCCACTTCAGCGCCATCCAGAGTTCAGGATTTAAGTCCCTGGAGGAAGGCCAGACAGTAGAATTTGACGTGGTCGAAGGACCCAAAGGTCCACAGGCATCTAATGTGCATTCTTAGCACAGATGAACTTCGGAAATCTGCACAGAAAAAACGGGGTCGTCTTTGAGGGCTTGTCTCTTTTTATCCCGTCTGTCCAAAGATAATCATCCAAAACAACCATAACGATATTAGAATGATATTAAGAGGTAGGTATTAATGAAACTTTATATTGGAAATTTGTCCTTTAGTTCTACAGAAACAGAAGTGCGGGAAATGCTTGAACAGTATGGCCCTCTTACGTCCTTTAGCTGGATTACTGACCGCGATACAGGAAGGCCACGTGGTTTTTGCTTCGCCGAAATGGATAATGCCAATGCCGATGCTGCCATCAAGGCCCTTAACGGCAAAGAATTAGGCGGACGTAATTTGAAGGTAAACGAGGCAAGAGCACGCACTGAACGCCGCAACACTAGGCGTTCTTGGTAAGGTCTGCCGGCACAACGGCAGGACTCTTTATTCTATAGAATTTACTGCCATGTTGCCCCTCTCCACAGTGTTTGGGATAACTTGCTGTAATTTTTGTTACAGCAAGTTATCCCAATTGTCTGGCATTTTTCAGAAAGTATCAGTTCCCAAACACTATGGGAAATTTTCTTGCTTTAAATGTAACCGTTCACATTCCCCCTCCCCCGGCTAGCTGTAGCCTTTTGAAGGGTTTTAGTACGGATTAATAGGCAGAGTGCCCTGATCTTGTGCATCAAGCTGTTCCTGAAACCCTAATCATATCCCGATCTCGTTCTCAATCGCCTCTATATCTACCTGCTCATTCAGTAGTCTTTTTATCCTGTCTATTTTTGTCTTACCGAGTATCCGGGTCCTTCCTATAATCGCTTCCATAGCTCCTACTGTGCTCATGGTATCTTCTGATACGACCATTATAGGCACGCCCCGTTCCCTTGCCGCCCCGAGCATTGCAGAACTCGGGTACATATTTCCTGTCAAGATAATGCATTTTACGCCTGCCTCGAGCGCTGCCAGTTGTATGTCTGCCCGATCTCCCCCTGTGATCAGCGCAAAGCTTCGTGCCCGTCTGAAGTATTTGAGGGCAGTGTTGGCTTCCATTGCCCCTATAAGGAACTGTTCCACAAGGACATCGCGCATATCATCCCTGATTAGTATCTTGGTTCCAGCTGCATCTGCAATTTCTCCAATGGATATCGATTTTAACACGGGATCTCTGGGAATTATTCCGAAGACAGCTATTCCCCTCTTTTTGAGAAATGGAACAGCGATGTTGGATGCCTCATCCTGATCTATCACATCATTTAATATGATTCCAACCAGTTGTTGTGGATCACCTATCATCCTGCGATCGTTGAGGATATTGTCGATTTCCTGCATTTCATGATATTTACTTACGAGAAGAATCCTTGTCTGCAGGGTATTTGCTATGTCTATATCCGACATATCATACATGATCCCACCCGGGAGGTCCTCATTGCCCTCGATGATTATCATGTCTTTACCCTCTGATAATTTCTTATATGCCTCCAGGATATCGTCCTTGACATCAACTCCTTCAGTGAGCGCTCGATGATAAAAATTAGCCGTCAGCATTACAGGGGTTATGGTCTCCAGGCTGTCTTTCAGCCCAAGGGCAGTAGAGATATTTCTCGCATCCTCATCGACCAATTTGCCTTTGACCTCTCTGAACTGATTCCCGAATGGTTTCATGTATCCAATCTTCAGCCCCTTTTCCCTGAGTATCATGCCAAGGCCCATACATATTGCGCTCTTTCCCGAGTATCCCCCGCACGATCCTATTAATATGGATCTCATATCTATTCCTCCAGTGTAAGTCTCATATCAACTGCAACGCATCCATGCTCAAAGACAAGCATTGGGTTGACGTCTATTTCTGTAATTTCAGGAAAATCCATGCACAGTTTTGAAAAACGGAGCAGAGTCTCCTTCACTGCACCGATATCAGAAGGCCTTTCCCCCCGAATTCCCAGAAGCATCGGATATGCCCTGATCTCCTTTATCATATCTTCTGCATCCTTTTCAGTAATTGGGGCAATCCTGAAGGTCACGTCTTTAAGGACCTCCACTGATATACCACCAAGCCCAAACATGAGCATAGGTCCAAATTGCGGGTCTCTGTTCATGCCAAGGATGACCTCTCTACCGTTCTCAAGCATCTTTTGGATCAATATACCCTTGATCCTTGCCCCCGGCATATAACGATGGATTCGCTGTATCATGTCTTCATAGACGACGCGAAGCTCCTGAGCATCTTTTATGCCAGTCCTCACTCCACCAACATCCGTTTTATGCGATATCTCTGAAGATATCACCTTTATAACCACAGGATACCCGATACTGTCTGCAACCTTTACTGCCTGGTCTCTGGTAGAGACGACCATCGAATCTGCTATGGGAATGCCGTATTTTTCCAATATCGGCAGGCATTCGACCCCAAATCTTCTACTCCCCTCTCTTCTCGATCTATTGAGTATATCTTCTACAGATCGTCTGTCGGCATCAAAATCAGGTGGGCTGGTATATACCCTTGCAGTGATATTGGCATAGGCAATCATCGCATGCATTGCCCTTGCTGCCCTTTCAGGGAATGGATAGTTTGGGACGTGATTCATGGATAGGATCTTTTCGCCTTCCACTGTCTGTTCTCCGCCCATCAGACTTGCAAGGATTGGTTTGGATGAAGCACGATCTGCCTCCACGAGGATCTCTGCAATGCCTTTCATGTCGGTCATTGCCTGCGGTGATGCAAGGACAATGATACCATTGACATTGCTGTCATTGATAACTGCATTGATGGCAGATCGATATCGATCAGGATGTGCATCCCCAAGCACGTCCACAGGGTTGTATATACTTGCTGCATCAGGAAGAGATGATCTGAGGATCTCGATGGTCTTGCTCTCAAATGAGGCGATCTTTATGCCGAGTGATTCACAGGCATCAGCAGCGAGTACGCCGGCCCCGCCCGCATTAGTTACGATTGCAATGCCATTATCTGATGGTATCTCCTGGCACGAGAATGCAAGACCATAATCGAACATCTCTTCGAGGGAAGCGGCCCTGATTACACCGCTCTGATTAAATGCAGAGGTATAGGCAGCATCTGAACCCGCAAGTGTCCCTGTGTGTGATGACACCGCCTTTGCCCCTGATCGAGTCCTGCCTGCCTTGACGACGACGATTGGCTTCTTGTGTACAGAGGCGATATCCATAAACTCTCTTCCATTTTTTATCCCCTCCAAATACAGCAATATTACCTTTGTCTTTTCGTCTTCTGACAGCACTGTTATGATATCATTTTCGCTGATATCCGCCTTGTTGCCCAGGCTGATAAATGTTGAGAATCCGATGCCCCTGATGTTTGCCCAGTCGAGTATAGCAGTACATAGGGCCCCGCTCTGTGAAGCAAGACCTATATTTCCCTTGATGGCCATGCTGCCAGAAAAAGACGCATTTAGATCGGAGTATGTGTTGATAAAACCGAGACAATTCGGTCCAAGCATACGTATGCCATGTCTCTTTGTAATCTCAATACATTCCCTTTCAAGCTCCGATGCCCCGGATTCCTTGAAACCGGCAGATATGACCACCACATTCCTTACCCCTTTTGCTCCACACTCATCGAGTATGGAAGGCACGGCCCTGGCAGGCACAACGATGATCGCGAGATCGACTGGTGGGGTATCAGTAATGGCCGGATAACACTTTACCCCATCAATTTCATCAGCGCCTGGATTTACCGGATAGATATTTCCCTTAAATCCCTCTCTGATGTTATCGAGCACGACCCTTCCTACCTTTCCTTCCTTCCTGGATGCCCCAATGATAGCCACTGAATCTGGATTGAAAAATTTTTCGAGCATATCCGATATACCTCAGTAGATCTTTATCTTCTACAATCGACCTATAACCGTTCACATCAAGTCTGAAATATCATAAGATTAATCAGCATTTTTTGTGCCTGCAAGCCAGGCAAGATACGGCAGTTCAGGTCTGACGGAGCACTAGATACTATACAGAGTGAATGATTACCATCACAAAATCCAAAGCTAACTCACTTCATCCCCAAAAGGCAATATATTTTTGCCGTAATCCAGATTCTGTATGGCTAGAAGGTAACCGTTCACATTCCCCGGGGACGTAAACGGTTAGGCTAGAAGGCCGAGTGGGCCATCCACATAGCCACGAAGACCAGGAGATAGCCAAAATACTTCTTGTGTTTCTTTTTATCTATTTCTACACCGATCCTTGCCCCGATCTGGGCGCCTACAAAGACGGCTATGCCCAGAATAGCAGCAAGCTTCGGGTCAAAGTGTCCTACGAGTATGTGACCAAAGAGCCCGGTGAGGGCAGTAACGCCGATCATGAGGCTGGATGTGCCTACAGCGATCTTCATGGGTACACAACCGAGCAGGACAAGGGCAGGCACCTTAAAGAGCCCACCGCCTACACCGAGCATGCCTGCGATGAACCCGGCAATGACCATTATGGGTATTACCACAAGGAGATTGATGGAATAGTGATATTTGCCTATATGCCGCTCCTGGCGATACCAGGCAGGTGCTAATACAGGGGCCGTTCTCTCTTTTAGGGGCCTGATCATAAAATAGGCCCCAATGAGCAGTATCACAGAGAAGGCCAGCTTGGAAAACATGGGTGGAAAGAGCGGAGAGAAGTACCCTCCCAGGAAGGCACCCAGGTTGGTAGGGGGTTCGACGATCAGGACCAGCCACCAGTCCAGCATCTTTGCCTTTCGAAATACCAGTGTAGCAGATATGGTGGCGGCAATGATAAGGACCTGGCTTACGGCAGCCGCCTTGTAAAGAGGGAGCCCAAAGGCCAGGAGCATGGGTACATAGACTGCTCCACCCCCCTGGCCAAACATCATGAAGACCACAGAGACCACAAAAAAGGTCCCAAAGAGGGCGACTATCTTTCCTAGACCGAGAATCATTTGGCTCCTTAGCTACTGGCAAGTGTCATGAGAGATTTCTGCTATCCGTCATAGCCCGAACAGGGAATGCACATATGTCTGTCACCGACTACCCGCAAATAAGCCACTGAAACCATTTCGCCGCAGTTATCGCACGGTCTGAACCCCATAATTTCTCCGTAACCCTCCCATGGGTAGGCCTTGACCTCACCGATGGAAAGCACCTCATCTTCCGGGGCATCCCAGATGATATTCACTACTTCCTGGGCCTCTTCCTTCGGGATCTCTGTAGGTAGCACCCCCAGAGCACGCTTTTTCATAAAGGCAGACTGGCTGATCAGTTTATGCCGCCCAGGTCTATAAGATACCCTGACTGCCTTTTCTTTTCTCTTGTCAATCAAGGTAAAGGCCAGCTTGCCCCAGCCCGCCTTCTCGATATTACCCTTTCCAAAGGTACAGCCAGTTGCATACTGGACACCATCGGCAAAGCACTGGGCGCCATGATTATTTCCGATCTCGATGATGCAATGCAACTCGGCAGAAGAACCTGCACGCCTTACGCCCAATTCCCTGAGAGCGGTCAGCCCGGCGCGGACCCCGATTGCGCTTGCCCAACATATATGCCCGTGAAATTTAAATGCATTGGAGAGCACTTCTTTATCATCCATGTCTGTTTTCTCCTATTTGTTATTTGTCTTTGGCGATTTGGTTGAATCGCCATATACTCTTACAAAAATATCCAGTAGTTTTCATTTTGCAGTCTCTTGCTGTAGTGCAAGTATCTTCTCTGCAGACGATTTTAAGACGGCCTCTACACAGTCCATGAACTTTAGCACACAAGGGATCCTGAGGCTGTAGTAGACCTGGGAGCCGCGTTTTTCATCCTGGACAATGCCTGCTGCCTTTAAAATAGAGAGGTGTTTAGATGCAGTAGACATATCTACTCCGATCAACTTAGCCAGTTCACACACACACCGCTCCTTAGAGCCCAGCTCGTTCACTATAAACAATCTTGACGGATGAGCCAGGGCCTTCATTACCCTGGCCCTAGCATCAAACAACGCACGTGTTCTCTGATCCATTTGATTTCCAATTTAAAACATTTGGCAATATAGGCAAATGGCCAAGCATTGTCAAACAAAAAAATAATAAATAGGTGTCCCC
>JALTHV010000343.1 GCA_027004315.1 Deltaproteobacteria bacterium | reverse complement strand
TCGGTATGGAGGATCCTGCCTTCCTTTTGGAACTGTCTGGTAATAGGGGCGTGCGGAAAGGGGGTAAGAATGGAAAATTCGGCCATATCTACATCTATCTCCAGGAGAAAGTCTACAAGACGCCTGATATAGTCCTCATCCTGATTATCCGTACCAAGGAGGACCCCGGCCTCAATGCCTATGCCGTGGTCTTTGAGCCGGCGCACACGATTTCGAATTACCTCTGAGGTGTCAAATACTGCCTGATACACATACCAGCATCCGGCAGCAGCGGCCTTGGATACCGCCTCATCCTCATCCAGAATAGGGTGGCATATCCAGCTCTTTTTTAGAGGTTTTAAGGCATCAAAGAGATCATAGACCCACTGCCTGTCCTGGGCCATAGAGTTATCCACCAGGAATAACCGGTTGTTGTCAATGCCATTGATCTCTTTTACTACTATATCAATGGGGCGAGGACGGAATTTCCTGCCACCTAGATATGCAGTAGAACATGGAAAACAGTTGAACTTACATCCTCTGGATGCATGGACCAAATCCACCATCCCTACACCACGATAGGTATAACGCTCTCTATTGAGGATATCCCGCCTGGCAGGGCCTATACTCTCTATTGGAGGATGGTCGAGAAAATAATTATAGACAGGTTGCAGTTTTTTATTTTTCCAGTCAGCCAATACCCTGGCAAAACGCCCGTCTTCTGCCTCTCCCAGAAAAATAGAGTCTACATGCCTGGCAACCTCTTCGGCATGTAGCATGGCAGCAATGCCGCCCGCGATGACCTGGACGCCCCTTTCCCGATAACTGGCAGCTATTTCGAACCCCCTGGGCAGTTGACAGCTCAACATCATGGACAATAGCACCAGATCTGTATCTGCATCCAGGTCCAGATGATCCACATTTTCATCTATAAAACATATATTATATTCTTTCGGTATAGTTGCAGCCAGACACACTGGTCCATGCGGAGGCAGGTGAAATTCCGTTTGCTCTGGCAATTTGGGCCAATATGGATAGATAACGGTCAGATGAGTCATTTTCTCCTTAAGATCTGGAACCTTGCCACAGGCGGAGTCTCTTTCACATAAGAGGGAGGGATATCCAACTCACCTGCCACCATTGCAGAGATATCTAGATCATTTGACAACCAGCGCACGGCCTCCTCTATGGCCTTATTCATTGGATTATCCGCGGCAAAGATCGAGTAGACAGGACCTGTTATCCCAAAGTGGCTCGATGCCTCAGCAAGTGCGATATTCGGCAGAGTATAGCTAAAGCAGGTAGGGCTCGCAAGTTCCGGACCCTGGAGCAGGGTGTTGCAAAAGGCAAGGTCTGTAGTCAGGGATCCCCACCTGGTCCCTGCTATAAGGCCCACGGTATTTGTGGCAGAAATTCTGTTGGTCTCTCTGTCTAAGAGGCCGGCAGTTTGCAATATGCGCCCAATCTCCAGCAGGGCCATGCGGCTCAAGAGGTCCATACGCCCCCACCTATGGGGCATGTCTCCCAAAATGGCACGGATTTCTTGTCCAGGTTGATCCTGGTAAATTTGTTTATAAATCAATGGAGCATACATAGGCCCTAGTCGTCGCTTCCAAGCCAACACGTGGGGTCCTCGGCCAGATAGTCACCTGTAATCTGAAAGGCATTTCCTCTGCATCCGTAACATTGGTACCTCAATTCACATTGAGCGCAACGTCCCTTGATCAATTTTCTTATATTCCTGAGTTCCTGGATGACCGGACTCTTGTTGATAATGTCTTTGAGGCTATTCTCACGGACATTTCCAACATCCACCGTGACTCCGGGACACGGGTAGACGACTCCATTGGCAGTCACGGTGCAGGAGTATTCATGCCTGGCACAGTGAGAGGCCACCAATGGTGGATGAGGGATCCATTTGTTTCCGAACTCCTTGGCATCAATCCCTGCCAGGGTCTCAAACAGGCCCTTTAGCTCTGAATTCGAGACAGTTAGTTCAGGATGTCTCTTCGCCCTGCCTTGCCAGGTTATAACCTCTACATATGGGACAATTCCCTGTCTTTTGGCCCATCGCCACAG
>JALTHV010000342.1 GCA_027004315.1 Deltaproteobacteria bacterium | reverse complement strand
TCCTCCCCAAAAATCTCATCACACAGCTTCCGCAAATGCGCCACTTCATTGTCATCAATGGAAATAAAAATCACCCCGTCTTCCCGCAGCAGATTCCGAGCAAGATAGAGCCGGGGATACATCATATTCAGCCACTTGCTGTGGAACCGCCCTTCATTTGGCGTATTGGTTGAGAACTTCCTGCCTTCGCCGTCCACAAGCCCAGCGTATTCCAGATAGGTCTCCAAAGACTCCGAATACTTATCAGGATAGATAAACTCCTTGCCGGTGTTGTAAGGCGGGTCGATATAGATCATCTTGACCTTGCCGTAGTAGCTTTTTTGCAGGAGCTTCAGGACTTCCAGGTTGTCGCCCTCTATGAAGAGGTTTTCCGTACCGTCGAAGTTGACCGATTCGTCTCGGGCAGGCTTGAGCGTGGCGAAAGAAGGCTCCTGAATGAGTTTCATGCAATCTTTTTTGCCGGGCCAGTCCAGTCCAAAGCGTTCGCGCCGGGATTCAAACAGGTCACTGAAAGTCCCTAGTTCTGCCTTGAGTTTTTCAAAGTCAATACTCTCGACCAGTTCGCCTTTATCGTTGACCGTTTCGGTAAACACCGACGGAAACAGGGCTTTCAGTTTTGCTCTGTTTTCCGCAGAAATGTCCATGGACTGCAGATCCATTTCTTCAGGCATTGGTTTATCAGTGCTCATCCTGGTACGCTCCTTAAATTAATTTCCACCGTATGGTGAAAAGGGTTTCTTCTTCGATTTCCTGACCTAACCGTGCCTCAACCTGGTCAATCAGGGTATCTTTTTGTCGTTCGATTTCACGGGCAGCTTCGTCGTATTCGCGCCAGGCGCTGTCACGTTTTTTATCAAGGCTACGAATCTTTTTCTGTAAAGCCAGTTTTTCGGGAAGATTCGGTGCCATGCGCGCCTGTTTTCTCAGGTCGGTAATCTGGTCGTCGTAATTCTTGAGAGTCGATTTCAAACTCTTGCGCTTGTCCTCTGCCCAACGATTAAGTTTGTCCATTTCTTCTTCAAAAAAGATGGCGTTACGCTCGGAAATATCGCTTAAAATAGCTTTCTTCTGTCTAACATAAGAAAGGTTGACACCACCGTCTGGAACATCGCCTATCGGTTTTACCGTGGCAGAGAGGCTGAAGAGGCGACGGGCCTGCTCTGCGTCCAATTCATGGCCATCCATGGTGACTGCAGCAACAATAATGTAATCTTCAGCTTCCAGCGCTTTTACTGTCATGCGGGCAGCAGTAAGTATTCCCGATTTGCCTACGAGTTTCTTTAAGATGGAGATGTTTCTGGAACTGCCGGAATAATCGAAGATAAGTTCTGCGGCTGGGAGATTCTTGCGGCTGGTGTTTGTGAGCACCCACCTTGCCAGCGGATGTTGCAACCGGTAATGGTGCCCGCGACTAATTTCAGATTTTTTGATTTCAGATCTGCCTTGCCACTTCAAATAAAACCAGTTTGACTTGAGGTTAGGGATGGGCGATTTTTTCAGGTAAAAAGATAGCTGTTCTTCATCAAAATATGCATTGCTTTTCAAAGCGTGACGGGTGACCTCCCAGAGAAGCGCCTCATAACGATTCAGAGAGGCTGTTGCTTCGGCTTTGTAGACATGGAGTTTTTCTGCCACCTCGGTATCAAAGTTTTCGAGCAGTTTCTGGCGGGTAGAACGCATATTTTCACTGATCTGGGAGCTCAGTTCCGCCTGGAGTGTGTCGAAAGACTGCTGGATCTCCTCTGGAGTACGACAGGTCTGGTAAATCTCTGCAATGCGCTTTTCGAAGTCGACGCCAGATTCGATGCTGCCGAGCACTTCGTCGCTGGCTCCGAATACCCCGCTGAAAAGCCGAAACTTTTCGGAAAGCAGCTCATAGACACGCTGATCGGCCGCGTTGTTCTTATTAAGGAAATTTACCACGACCACATCATGCTGTTGGCCATAACGATGACAGCGACCGATACGCTGCTCAATACGTTGTGGATTCCATGGCAGATCATAGTTCACTACCAGAGAACAGAACTGGAGGTTAATCCCTTCGGCGGCTGCCTCGGTGGCAATCATGA
>JALTHV010000341.1 GCA_027004315.1 Deltaproteobacteria bacterium | reverse complement strand
ACGGCTGCCAACATGCACCAGATATAGATGTAGGGTGGATAAGCGAAGCGCATCCACCAATACCGCTGGAGAGGCAAGAAAAGGCCTTACTTTTCAGTAAGAAAGCTAAATTCATTAGGCTTATAGTGTACGCTTTATCCGACTTTCAGGATATTATGAGTAGCCAGGTCTGCCACAGGTGCGCTGCGGAAGGCACGCAATAGATAGCTACTCTTCGAATTCACTTAAGGCCTTCCCATGTCTTACAATCTCCCCCTGTACCAAATAGACTACTTCTTCGGCAATATTGGTGGCATGGTCAGCTATCCGCTCCAGGTGACGGGAGATCAGGATCAGGTTGATCAGATAACTCACACGATTGGGGTGTTCACTTATGGCCCGCTTTATCACATCATAGGCCTGACTCTGCATGTCATCCACCTCGTCATCCAGACCACAGACCTTGACGGCAAGGTGGGCGTCCATGTTCACAAGGGCGTCCAGACTCCTCTTGAGCATATATGCCGCCTTTTCTGCCATAAGAGGATAATTAAATGGGATATCGAGTCGCTTTCTCTTGGCTATTATCTTTATCCGTTGTGCAATATTTACTGCCTCATCGCCTACCCTCTCGAGGTCGCTGTTAATCTTGATTACGGCAATGATAAACCTCAGATCTATGGCAACAGGCTGATGCAGGGCCAGGACCTTCAGGCAGTCCTCTTCTATCTCCATCTCAAGCTCATCTATTTCATAGTCGCTCTTGATGATCTTCTCTGCAAGATCTGCATCTCTCAACTCGGTGGCATTGATAGCCGCTCGAACGTGTTCCTCTACCATGGCTCCCAGGGAAAGGATTCTCTTTTTCAGCCTTCCCAATTCTTTCTGCAGACGTGCAGGCATAAAAATCTCCTCTTTTTATCCAAAACGGCCAGTAATATAGTCTTCTGTCTTCTTTAGCCTGGGTTTAGTAAAGAGGACCTTAGTATCATCTACTTCTATAAGCCTCCCCATATATAGAAAGGCAGTGGTATCGGATATGCGGGCTGCCTGTTGCATATTGTGCGTGACAATAATGATTGTGTAGTCTCTCTTTAGCTGATCGATCAGCTCTTCGATCTTCTGGGTGCCGATTGGGTCCACGGCCGATGTAGGCTCATCCATAAGGATCACATCGGGCTCCACGGCCAGTGCCCGGGCAATACAGAGCCGTTGTTGCTGCCCTCCTGAAAGACCCAGTGCCGAATCCTGTGTCCTATCTTTGACCTCATCCCAGAGAGAGGCCTGCCGGAGGCTCTTTTCAACCTGGTCTCTGATATATGATTTGTCTTTTATGCCAGTTATCCTCAGGCCATATGCCACATTCTCAAATATACTTTTAGGAAAGGGATTGGGTTTCTGGAATACCATGCCTACATTGCGACGGAGGCTGACTACATCCACATCTGGACCATAGATGTCTATATTATCCAGGAGGATCTGACCTTTCACCCGGCTGCCCGGGATCAGGTCATTCATACGGTTCAGACAACGCAACAGGCTGCTTTTCCCACACCCTGAAGGACCAATAATGGCACTTACCTGGTTGGTATAGAATCTCAGGGAGATATCATGCAAGACCTTGGAATCGTCGTAATAGAGGCTCAGATTCTTTATCTGTATCTTTGTGGAATTATTCATCTCCTCTCTGCATCACCTCCGTTTCTGGAGCCAGTCGCGGTAGATAATGGCAATGAGATTGAAGCTTACTACAATGGCAATAAGTACAAGGGCGGTCCCGTACTGGAGGGGACGTGTGACCTCAATATTTGTCCCGGCCGTGGCCAAGACATAGATATGATATGGCAGGGCCATGACTTCATTAAACACAGAAGATGGCAGAGAAGGTGTATAAAATACAGCTGCAGTAAACATAATGGGTGCAGTCTCTCCAGCGGCCCGGCTGATACTAAGGATAGCACCCGTAAGGATACCAGGCAAGGCAGCGGGCAGGACTACTCGATAGATGGTCTGCCACTTGGTGGCTCCAATGCCTAGAGAGGCCTCCCTATAGGTATCTGGAACGGCCCGCAGGGCCTCTTCTGAGGCACCTATAACCACAG
>JALTHV010000340.1 GCA_027004315.1 Deltaproteobacteria bacterium | reverse complement strand
CTAGCCTGGATATCATTATTATGACAGAAAGAGGAGAAGAAAAAATAATGCCATACTCAATAAGGCGACCGAGGAGCTGGGGCATTAAGCAAGGGGATATTGGATGCTATAGGCCTTTCTGTATGGTAATCATCTTCTGTTTTTCGTGTCTCTTTTTACTCTGTGCGGTATCAGCCCAGGCAAAGATTAAAGTAAGCCCCGATTCTATCAGCATTGTAGCCTTGGATAATTCTACCAATACAATAGAGCATAAAATCAGCATCTATGATGATGCAAACGCTACAAGAACATTCACATGGACAGCGGCATCAGATAAGGGTTGGCTTACACTTGATCCATCGGATGGACGTGCAACCAATTCTGCTAGTACCATATTGACCATTCATCCAGAAGGTAAGTATTTAGGTACCTATACAGGGCATGTGTATGTCAATGTTGGAACAGAGACAAAGACAATAAATGTAACTCTGGAGATCGTGCCTGCTGTAAGAGGTCAATTAGGTGTAAGTCCTTCTAACTTAGAGCTTGTTGCACGAAGAAATGAACCTCCTCCTGTCAAAAGCATACGGATATTCAATAGAACAAATAATTACAATGGATTTTTGTGGTCTGCCATGGCCAGTGACTGGTGGATCCAACTCTATAAAGGCCACAGTTGTGATCAGCCCGGTAGTGATTCTCTTCCCAGTTCTAGTGTTGGCTGTAATAACGCTACCATAGGGTGCCAATGCCTGGATATCTCCATAGATTCCAAAGACATGCAGCCAGGAGACTACAATGGCACCATCACGATCTATAGCAACCTGGAAACTAATTCTATTGAAACTATTAAGGTAACTGCCAGAGTTGAGAGATATGAAACCCAGGAAATTGAGGAGTCGATTTCTACCTCATCGTGGCTGGATCTACAGCTCAAGGTCCCACAGAATGATCTGAGGGATGAAAACGGAGATCCTGCCAACTTCTATCTGCTCGTTGAGCACCCGAGTCTCCTGCCAGGTCAAGTATATGCCTATCGATGTCCCAAGCAATCAGGTGGAAACTCAACATGTCGTCTTGATCTCTTCAGTCAATGGGGGCATCTCGTCCCTGATGCCGAGGGCCTGGCCTATCAATCGGATCGGGAGTGGGACCTCCAGCACGATATATTGACCGTGCCTTTTGGTGGTTTCCGTCTTATTGGCCTGGAGGGCGACATCATAATCCATGCCATGGTGGGTACTCCCAGGCCTGGGCAGGACTGGGGTATGACTCAGCTCTTGAAATATACCTTGCACGTATTGCCCATCACAGGGAACTGGGTCGTTACTGATGAGTCTTATGGAGAGGCATTTACCTATCGCTATCCACTGGTATTATATGAATCTCGTGGTCAGCTTGAAGGTACCTGGAGAGACGTACGGCTTGATGGGGAGGACCCTGAGAACAAGATCAATTATGTCAATTCTTCAGATATATTACCCGGTCCCTCATCGATTAATGGATCCAGGATCACAGTTGTAAATTCGAGTCTCGTGTCAGGGTATGATATCCACTTTACAGAGTGGAGTCCGGGATTGGGACGAAATTTTGAGTACTGGTATCAGATCACGGACCTGACACAGGGCCACATGCAGGGTTTCTGGCGCTATCGAGGTGTAGGTGAAAAGATATGGTCTGTACCTCAGCCATTCTCTGCAGTACTACAGGGCGTAACCATACCGCTTGACCCAAATTGTAACTGCTACCTGGTAAATGGCACTGTAAATGGCTATGCCACTCCATTTATAGTGGACACAGGGGCTGAAGTTATTCTACTCGATTCAGCCGGTGCACGATATATGGGTGTCGACTTGACTAATCCAGGTCAGTGTCCCTATACAGGTACTGTATCAGGTGTTGGTGGCGGCATAGCAACAACTTTCTGTTATGTAAATATCCAGATAGAAGGACAGCTCTCCAGAGACAATGTATTGGTTGGGTTTTCAGATAAATGGACAGGTCCTGGGCTGCTCGGCATGCCCTTCCTGGACCACTTTCACATATCTACAGATGCGAAAGACGGCACAATGACTATTGCGCCCTAATATGTGCTAGCTCGCAATGACACTGAGC
>JALTHV010000339.1 GCA_027004315.1 Deltaproteobacteria bacterium | reverse complement strand
ATACGTATGCATGCAAATCAGATGGAGGAGATAGACTCTATATCTGCCGGTGGTATTGGTGCCATATTTGGTATTGATTGTGTATCCGGTGACACCTTCACCTCTCCTGAGATCAGATACAGCATGATATCCATGCACATACCTGAACCGGTCATTTCTCTGGCCGTTATTCCAAAGGACAATAAGGCCCAGGTCAATATGTCCAAGGCCCTCTCCCGCTTCACCAAGGAGGACCCGACGTTCAGGGCATATGTGGACCATGAGACCGGTGATACCATCATCTCAGGCATGGGAGAACTCCACCTTGAGGTATATATTGAGCGCATGCGCAGGGAATACAGTGCAGATGTAAATACAGGTATACCCCAAGTTGCATATAGGGAGACCATTACCCGGCAGGCCAGCTTCAACTATACTCACAAAAAACAGACAGGTGGCGCCGGTCAGTATGGACGGGTAGCTGGCTATATGGAACCTATTGATGAGGAGTTCGTCTTTGAAAACAAGATAGTTGGCGGCTCTATACCTACAGAGTTCATCCCTTCGTGTGAGAAAGGTTTCAAGGACTGCTTAAAGAAGGGGAAGCTCCTGGGTTTTCCTGTTACAGGGATAAAAATCGTCATCAACGATGGCCAGTCTCATCCTGTAGATTCTTCTGATGTGGCATTTCAGGCAGCAGCCCGTGGGGCCTTTAATGAAGGATACAGAAAGGCCCGGCCTGCAATCCTGGAACCTATAATGAAGGTGGCAGTAGAGACCCCGCCTGAATTCCAGGGCACTGTAATGGGATCGCTTAATCAGCGGAGGGGAATAATTATGGGCACACAGGATGAAGGTAATATATGTATAATAGAGGCAGAGGTCCCTCTTGCCGAGATGTTTGGTTATGCCACAGTTCTTCGCTCAGCTACCCAGGGTAAGGCCCAGTTTACTATGGAGTTCTCTGCCTATCGCCGGGTGCCAAAGAGTGTGGCAGAGAAACTGATCAAGGAGCATGCCGAAGAAAAGGGGCAGTCACCTAAGATTTCCTCCAAAAAGTCTTCCATGAGAGGTCACTGACTATGTTAAAAAACGATCTGGTCCTGAAGAATCCTCTGCAGTTTATCAGGGAGGATGCAGGACATATCCTGGTAGATGGGCAGTTTGGGGCAATACTTGCTGGAGCCGGGGTCGGCAAGACCTCCTTTTTGGTGCAATTGGCCCTGGACAGCCTGCTCAGTGGGAAAAATGTACTTCATATATGCCTGGATCAGCCGATAAAAAAGGTATGTCTCTGGTATGAGGAGGTCCTTCACCTCGTCTCAGAGCAATACCACCTGGCTAATACCAATAAACTCTGGGAGACCATCCTTCCTCATCGTTTTATAATGACCTTTAAGCTAGGTGAGTTTGGTGCCGAGCGGCTGGAAGAACGTCTCAACGACCTCATCGAACAGGGCATATTTTTCCCGCAGATGGTCCTGATAGATGGTTTGCCATTTGACAAGACCACGAGGGGAACAATAACTAAACTCAGCTCCATGGCCAGAGAGCAGGGGTTTCCCGTATGGCTTACAGTAAAGACACAGGGAAGGGGCAGAGAGGGAAGACCTGATGAGATCCCGCCTTTTATCGACGAATTCTCAGACCTCTTTGAGGTAATAATACGGCTTGACTCCGAGGGACCTGAAGTCCGTGTCCATTTGGTTAAGGGTCACAAAGAAGACAAGGCTCCTATGCTGATGCTCGATCCTGCGACACAGTTGATCAAAGATCGTGGGCAATGACATCCTTCTCTCGGTAAAAGGGCTCGAAATAGAGATCCATACCAATAAGGGCCCGCTAGTCCCCATACGAGACCTCTCTTTTTATGTGAAAAAAGGTGAAAGCGTCTGCCTTGTCGGCGAGTCTGGCTGTGGAAAGAGCATAACAGCGCTTTCTTTACCAGGCCTGCTCCCGAGTCCTCCCTTCAGGATCAGAAAAGGAGAGGTAATATTTGACAGTACAGATCTTAGGGGCCTGACTCACAGCCAATTGTGCAGTATAAGGGGGAAGAGAATGGCCATGATCTTCCAGGAGCCTATGACTGCCCTCAACCCAGTCTTTAATATCGGGGACCAGATTGCAGA
>JALTHV010000338.1 GCA_027004315.1 Deltaproteobacteria bacterium | reverse complement strand
TAAAATCAAAATAAGACCAATCTTTCCCATGTTATGACCTCCTTTTATGGCAGATCGATCTCGATCTCCGGACAGAATCGCCCAGAAATAGTTTGGGTATTTATTTTGGGCAGTCGGACAAATGCCGAAACCCAAATTACCTGCCCAAATCTGTCTCTGTGAGCTCGAAGTTCTGCCGGGACGTAGAGGTCTCGCGTCCAGAACATCCTATTCCCTACTGGAATCAGGTTACTAGATACAGGGTATGTGAAATATGCTACAATTACATACTGTCGATCTGGAATCAGATGGAGAATCTGGACGTTCACACTCTGGAGGATTTCGGGCTGAATAATCATCTTCCAGACATTGGCTGGAAGATGGCCATTCAAACCTTTCATATATCCCATTTCGTTAAATAAGATGGGCGACTTTTTGAAGGAAAGCATCAATCTGTCTCCTTTCTTTCTCCAGGTTAGCAGTCTAGTGCTACTATGATAGCGGTGGGAGTTAGTCGTGGGCTCAAAAAGCATTATATGAGCCACTGCTGGGCTAGGATTCTCAATCGCAATTGTCCCCGGCTGAGGGTCATAATCTCCGCCACCAGGAATAATCCCAGCACAGCCGAAAAACAAACTCAAAACCGCAATGAATAAAAAAAATACAATGAATCTTTTCTTCATTTTTTTACCCCTTTTCAACTTGGTCCATCCTAGTTCATTACTATTTTATCAAATTAGATGATCTGAATGTAAGCCCTATTTTTCATAAATTTTTGGATACTCTAAAAACTACATAAATACGCTGGGTTAATAAGAGCGTAAATGCCTTTAATAGAATCATTATCATTAATAGCAAAAATCAGCTTATATTTCTTAAATAATCTCTCAAGCGCCTCTTTTATATAATCAAGTTCGGGGAAAGGATATCCTCTGTCCTTCGATACCCAACAACCTTGTATTCAGTATACCCATTTCCTCTCTGTGTCTATTTCAAGTATGACTGGAGACTTTTGACAGAGTTCTATCATCGCGAAAAGAAAGCCTTGAGATTTTCTGCAGGAGCATGCCTTCTATAGTGTGCCTCAAAATGGACTCCAGAATATCGTCTGATCTCTTGACAGCTCAATCCCGATAGTGATATACAGCATCTATATTATAGGAATTGCAGAAATGAAGTCTGAGGAATTTAGCTGCACTGGCTATCAACCTATTTCCCAATTCCCGGGAAGCGGCTTTTATTATCTCACCGACGGTCAATTTTTAAAGACCTTTGGGAAGAGAAAGAGGGGGAAGGAGTGAATGGGCCTGCCCTGCAGACATTGGTTGCAGAAAAGCGTACAGTATAGCAAAATAATCTGCAATATCAATAAAATAAGTCGATTTGCAGGGCTTGAATGAGCTATAATTTTCGAAGCTATAATCCAAGATAGCCATATCTCTTTCTCTCATTTTTGGATGACTGGATCTCTCCAGGATCATCCTGTCTGATTTATATCCGAGACAGTTAATAAATGGATTTCTCAGCATTGATAAGTAGTTGCAGAGCCAATGGTCAGGGCAGTGTAGCCTATCATCCGGCAACGATGGTAAAAGTTTGCCATATGCATACTGTACAGGCACTTCTTCCAGAAGGAAAATTGCCAGGGCTCTGATAGATGACGTGACATTCAGGTGGCTTGCTGCTGGTAATTTCCCGGACTTCGAGACCATATCAGAATTTCGCAGAAGATAGCTCAGGGGGTGCACTCCGTTTTTGATGAATTACTCCGTGGCAAGTTGCGGGGAATTAACCCCTATAGATTTTGTATCGTCCTTCATAATAATTAGAGTAATCCGTGTAATCTGCGAAATCTGTGGATTAAAGATTGTATCAAGGAACTGAAGTGATGGGGTGGAAAGAGTGAAAATTAAAAGCATACTATTGATCATAGATACGCTGATTTTCCTGACGGCCTGCGCTACGCTTCCAATACAAGAAAAGCCTATTGAAAGGGGCCGTAACTTTAACAGGCCATTTAGAGAGGTATGGAATAAGACAGTTGAAGGACTGGCCAGGTCTGGAAAGGCAATTTCTTACACTGACAAAGCAAGCGGCTTGATCACTGTAGAGGAGAAGATAGCTGGAGACGATGTG
>JALTHV010000337.1 GCA_027004315.1 Deltaproteobacteria bacterium | reverse complement strand
GAGCTCCTTGAGCACCTTGCCATTGCCACCATATCAGTGGCCCTGCTCATGGCCCTGCTCCTGGGGATACGCTCAAGCCTCATTGTATTGGTGGCCATTCCAGTAACCCTTGCCTACACACTCTTTATCTATTATCTGCACGGCTATACCCTGAACCGAGTCACCCTCTTTGCCCTGATATTCTGTATAGGGATCCTGGTAGATGACCCCATAGTAGGCATTGAGAATATCGTGCGCCACCTGCGTCTGCCTATCAACAAGGGCAGGCCACTCAGAGACATTATTGTCGATGCAGTGGTTGAAGTGGGCAGCCCACTTATCCTGGCCACCGTAACGGTGATAGTGGCACTTTTGCCCCTTGCCTTTGTGCGTGGTCTTATGGGGCCGTACATGCGCCCCATGCCGGTTGGGGCCTCTGTGGCCATGTTTCTCTCCATGGTGATCTCCTTTGTCATCACGCCCTGGACTGCCTATCACGTACTTGGGAGGGCTGTCCATGCCCAGGAGGAAGAGGGCAGGCTCGATCGTATCTACAGGTGGGCCATGGGGCACCTGGTCAGGAACAGGGTCCAAAGGTGGTCTTTTATGGGGTTTATGTGCATACTCTTTCTCCTTGCATGCTCCCTTATCTATTTCAGGATAGTCAAGGTCAAGATGCTCCCATTCGACAACAAAAATGAATTCCAGGTGATTATCGACATGCCTGAGGGCACGGCCCTTGAACAGACCGCCAGGGTTGCTGAAGAGCTTGGCAGCGTAATTTCAAAAGAGCCCCTGGTCACGAACTATGAACTCTATATAGGAACTGCATCTCCGTTCAATTTTAATGGTCTTGTGCGCCACTATTACCTGAGGAAGGGCCCAAATGTTGCGGATATCCAGGTAAATCTCATATCCAAACACCAGAGGGAGGAGCAGAGCCATTCCATTGCCAGGAGGCTCAGGCCCAAGCTGGATGCAGTGGCCAGGAGATATAATGCCAGGATAAAGGTCGCAGAGATACCTCCGGGTCCGCCTGTCCTTGAGACCCTGGTGGCAGAGATCTATGGGCCAAACTATGACCAGCAGATAGCCGTTGCCAGGAAGATAAGGGATATATTTGAAAAGACCCCCAGCGTGGTGGACGTTGACTGGTATATGACTGCCCCACAGAGAGAATATGAGATAGAGGTAGACAGGGACAAGGCCATGGCAGACGGCATAGCGCCCATCAGGGTCATGAAGGTACTCCAGACTGCGGTCCATGGCACTGTTGCCGGTCTGCTCCACGATCCGGGCGCAAGGGAGGATGTCCCTATCTTTGTGAGGCTGCCTCTGAGGGACAGGTCATCTCTGGACGGCCTTAAAGAGATCAGGGTGAGGGGGAGAGGCGGCAACCTGGTGAGCCTTGCAGAGCTCTGTACTATAAGGAGGAAGATAGTAGATCACCCCATCTACCACAAGAACCTGAAGCCAGTGGTATATGTCACAGGAGACATGGCCGGTGAGGACGAGAGCCCTGTCTATGGCATCCTCAACATTGACAGAGAGCTCAGAAAATTCAGGGCCCCTGATGGTTCCAGACTCAAGATCTATTACACCAGGCAGCCATTTACCCAGGAGCACTGGTCAATGAAGTGGGATGGCGAGTGGCAGGTAACCTATGAGGTCTTCAGGGACATGGGACTGGCCTTTGCCGTGGTCCTTGTGCTCATCTTTGTACTCGTTGTGGGCTGGTTCCGCTCCTACTCGGTCCCTTTTGTGATCCTCTCTCCCATACCGCTCTCTCTCATAGGCATTATCCCTGCACATGCCTTGATGGGTGCATTCTTCACTGCCACTTCCATGATCGGTTTTATAGCAGGCGCGGGCATTGTGGTCAGGAATTCCATCATCCTGGTCGACTTTATTGAGTTGCGCCTGGCACAGAAGATGCCCATTGAAGATGCAGTCATAGATGCAGGCACCATAAGATTTCGTCCCATGTTGCTTACCTCTTCTGCCGTAGTGGTGGGTTCTTTTGTCATCCTCTTTGATCCCATCTTTCAGGGGCTTGCCATATCGCTTATGGCCGGAGAGATAGCGGCAACAATCTTTTCAAGAATGGTAGTCCCTGTCCTCTATTACCTTGACTATAA
>JALTHV010000336.1 GCA_027004315.1 Deltaproteobacteria bacterium | reverse complement strand
CAGGTCCTCAGTGACCATTGGACCGGGAAAGAGGACATGATTCCCTTTTTGAAAAAAGTAGCTGATCTGGCAATGATCTTTCTGCCGGTCCGTATCCGTCAAGCTATCGTAGCTAAAGTAGAGCTATAAACCGAAAGATCTAGTCTTTGCTGCCCAAGGCCTTGACTATGAGCGGTTCTAACTCATTCCTGGTCACCATCCCAATGTAGTGTTTGATGATCCGGTGATCTCTGTCTATTAAAAAGGATGCTGGGAGGGCATAGACATTCCCATAGTCTTTTATGACCCTGGATGTGGCAAGCAAGACAGGATAGTTGATCTTTAATGCCTTCACAAATCCAGGGAGGATATCTTCTCCATTTTGGTCTACTGATATCCCTATAACAACAAAACCTCTTGGACCGTAGTGATTTTGCAGACGCACAAAGTCAGGAATTTCCAGTCTACATGGGGGACAGTGGGTGGCAAAAAAGTTTATGAGTACCACCTTGCCTTTATAATCAGAGAGGGTGACGACCTCATTTTTGAGATTTAGAAGCATAAAATCAGGGGCCTTGGCCGTACTGGTGTTCCCCTGACAGGCCCCTAAAAGGCCGGCTTCTATCAGGATTAGAAGGACGTAACCTAATGTTTTTCTAAATGGGACGCTATTGATGAGTATTTTTATAGTATTCATTTTGATCTGTTGAGCGTGTTTCTTTGTAACTGTTCACGTCCCCGGCCAGCGGTAGCCTTTTTCCAGGGTTTCAGTGCGGATTAATAGGCAGAGTGCCCTGATCTTGTGCATCAGGCGATGCTCCTGAAACCCTGGAAAAAGGCTACTGCTGGCCAGGGGAATATGGACGGTTACGTCTCTTTGATGGCCCTGCTCAAGGCATTTACTACTATCTCCTGTTCCTCTGATGTAATAAAGGCATGCATGGGAAGAGACAGTACCTCTCCTGCGGCCTTTTCTGCCTCTGGGAAAGAGCCTGCTCCGAGGCCGAGGTCTTTAAAGGCTGGCTGCATATGTATTGGAACCGGATAATGTATGGCAGTAGGAATGCCTTCTCTTTTTAGGAAACTGGCTACCTGGTCTCTCAATCCCCCCGGGATTCTCACTGTATACTGTGCATACACATTTGTCCTTTCTGGCATCGTCATGGGTGGCTGTATCTCTGGTATTATCCGGCCGATCAATTCTGTATAATGGCAGGCGACTTCCTGCCTGGCCCTGAGTTCTTCCTCAAAGTAGGCAAATTTGGCAAGGACTACTGCTGCCTGGATGGCATCCAGCCTGCCATTAATGCCTATTTCTTCATGCCGGTATCTGGCCTTCTGCCCATGGACCCTGAGGCACCTTATCCTTTCCGCTGTCTCTGGGCTGTCAGTGAAGACCATGCCTCCATCTCCATATGCCCCAAGGGGCTTTGATGGGAAAAAGGAAGTGATGCCGATGTCACTGAGGCCACAGGACATCCTGCCTTTATATCTCGCCCCAAAAGACTGACATGCATCTTCGATCACGACCAGACCGGCCTCTGCTGCGATCTCATTGATCTCATCCATATCAGCACACTGACCATAGAGACTCACAGGGAGGATAGCCCTCACCTTGGCCCCGGCCTTTTGTCTTGTAGCCAGGGTATCCTGGAGCCTGTCCAGATCAATATCAAAGTTTTTTGGGTCTATATCTACAAATACTGGCCTTGCCTTCAGGAGGGCAATGACCTCTGCTGTAGCTATAAAAGTAAAGGGAGTAGTAATGACTTCTTCCCCTGGCTTCAGATGCATGGCCATGAGGGCGAGCAATAGTCCGTCTGTCCCGGAGCCTACCCCTACTGCGTAGTCTGTCCCTACATAGGCCGCAAGGGCGGTCTCAAGCTCTTCTACTGTCTTTCCCAGTATAAACTGACTTCCATTAATTACCTCCTGGATGGCTGGGTCTATTTTCTCTTTATATCTCTGATACTGCCTGCCTAAGTCAACGAATTTCATGTTGTATCCTTCCAAATGCCCTGCCAATGGCCTGGACGGCAATTTCTATATCTGATTCAGTGGTCCAATGTCCCAGAGTGAGGCGAAGGGTCCCCATGGCCACCTCTGGGGAGAGCCCCATAGCGGCAAGGACGTGAGAGACCTCTGTACTTTTCTCATGACAGGCCGCACCGGTGGAGGCCATTATTTCAGGGGCATGTTCCAGGATTTCCGCACCGTTTTTCCCAATAAAACTGATGCTCAGGGTATTGGGAAGGCCCTTTACAGGATCATCATGCCTGACTACAGGATGACCCAGTCCGGCCAGCCCTTCATAGAGCATCTCCCTGAGCCGTCTTTCTCTCTTAGTATCAGTCTCCATGTTCCCTGCCACAAAGTTGCAGGCAGTCCCCAGTCCCACTGCCAGGGGCAGTGGCTCTGTGCCGGGGCGAAGGCCATGTTCCTGGCCTGAGCCAAATATGAGCTGACATGGAGGTGATCCCTTTGCACGATAGAGCACGCCTATCCCCTTTGGTGCATAGAGTTTGTGCCCTGCCATACTCAGATAGTCTACTCCCAGGGCCTTTACGTCTACTGGGATCTTGCCTATGGCCTGGGCCGCATCTGTGTGGACCAAAACCCCATGTCTGTGGGCCAGTTGAGAGATCTCTGCTAATGGTTGAATGGAACCGGTCTCATTATTCGCCAGCATTACCGAGATCAGGACTGTATCTGGACGCAGTGCCTTCTGTATCTCAAGGGGGTCTACAATACAGTCACTGTTTACACCTATAAAGGATACCTCCCATCCCTGCCCTGCCATGTGTAGACAAGGATTTATAATGGATGGGTGTTCTATCCGGCTGGTGATGAGGTGCCGTCCCCTGGCAGACATTTCTTGGCATACACCCATTATGACAGTATTATTGGACTCTGTGCCCCCACTGGTAAAGGAGATCTCTTCAGGATCTGCATTGATGAGTGATGCCACCTGTGCCCTGGCAGATTCCAGGGCCTCTTTGGCCATCTGCCCCAGTCTATGTCTACTACTGGGGTTGCCCCACAGGTCTTTCAGTGCAAAATCTATGGCCTTTTGTACTGGGGTTGCAACCGGTGTGGTTGCATTGTAATCAAGATATATTTCAGGTATCTTGAGCTGGGATTCTTTTTCTTTTCTCATGATCTCTCTATTATTGACGTAATGGAGAAAAAAGCAAACTTTTTTTGATAAAAATATGTATTTACTGATCGAGCTCTTAGCTATTTTTGTCGTCAGTATCTGTCTCTCAGGCTGTGAGGCAAGGTATACATTACCTCAAGAGGCCATCAGAAAGGTCCCTGCAACCCAACATCCTTACAAGATAAACGGTCATGTTTACTATCCACTACCCTCTGCCCAGGGATTTGTGGAAGAAGGCAATGCATCCTGGTATGGGAAAAAGTTTCATGGAAGGCCTACTGCCAGCGGAGAGTTGTACAACATGTATGCCATGACTGCTGCTCACCGCATTCTGCCTATGAATACATATGTCAGGGTACTCAACCTTGAAAATGGCAGGGAAGCTGTAGTCAGGATCACTGATCGCGGGCCCTTTGTCAAGAATAGAATTATAGATCTTAGCTATGGGGCTGCCCGAAGACTGGGGCTGATTGGATCAGGGGTGGCAAGGGTGAGGATAGAGGCCCTTGGAGAGGTAGAGCCCAGCCCTGGCCCTCCCAGGTTTAAGCCACATCCTGATTTCAAAGAAGGAAGATTCTATGTACAGATAGGTGCCTTTTTGAGGCCGGGAAGCGCCTATGCACTGAGGCGAAGGATGACCAAATACTATAGAGGTGTGGTCGTATCTCGCCAGACACAGGGGACCCAGACCTTTTATAGGGTACAGATATTTGCGGCCACTAATTACGATAGGGCCAGGTCTTTTGAGGCCCAGCTTGAGGGCCTGGGTTTTCCAAATGCCTTTGTGGTTGCAAGGTAACTGTTCACATCCCCCGGCCAGTGGTGGCCTTCTGAAGGGTTTCAGGAGCATCGCTTGATGCACAAAATCAGGGCACTCTGCCTATTAATCCGCACTGAAACCCTTCAAAAGGCCGCTGCTGGCCGGAGACGTAAACGGTTCAAGAGGGGGGGTGTGAACGGTTACGTTGCAAGATAAGAGAGGCATGTATCTTGCTTGACAGTTGTCTCTATAGGCCGTACTTTATATACTGATTTATAGATTTCCGGAGGTATTATCTTGAGAGAGAATTCGAGTGAATATGCTATTATAGACAGGCCTGCCAGAAATTCGGGTTTTACCCTGATAGAACTCCTTGTTGTGGTAATAATTATCGGGCTTCTGGCCTCTTTAGTGGCACCAAAGTTCTTCAAAAAACTTGGAGCCAGCAGGCAAAAGACTGCAAAGGCCCAGATCGAACTCCTTGGCAGTGCTCTGGACAGTTTTCGTCTAGACAATGGTCGTTATCCCACTACCGAAGAGGGACTTGCAGCCCTCAGGACCAAACCAGAAGGCCTCCCTAACTGGGCTGGGCCATATCTGCCTAAGGCTATTCCAAAAGACCCGTGGGGACATGACTATATCTATCGCTGTCCAGGGGAACATGGTGACTATGATCTCATGAGCTATGGCCGTGATGGCAGGCCTGGTGGAGAGGGTGAAGACGCAGACATAGTGAGTTGGAAATAAGGAATTTTTTGGATGTTTGATTTCTTGGACGTCCAAAATTTAGGGTCTCTTGTGGTGTCCTGGCTCAATAAGGACAAAGACAATGAGGGACTAAAGACGCTATCTGACGATCAGTCTCCTGTTGCCAAATCAGATGCGGATATGCCAGGACAGGGATTTCCCCAGATAAGTGCCGACGATTTCCCTGACAAGCCCCCTATAATAAATGGTATCTCTCCAGAGCTTATGCGGCAATGGAAGGTAGTCCCTCTGGAACTTGATGACTCAGAGGCAAAGGTGGCCATGGCTACACCCCAGGACCTCTATCTGAGGGAAGTCCTTGAGGCCATCTATCAGAGACCAGTCAGACCTCTCTCTGCCAGTGAAGAGGACATCCTTGCCGCTGTCTATAGGTGGTATGAGGCCGATGTGGATCTTGGGGGAAATGAGCAAGAGGGTGAATCCCAGGCAGATGATGAGTTGTGGGAAAACCCTGAACAGTTGAGAGACCTCGCCTCTGAGGCCCCGGTGATCCGCCTTGTAAACCACATTATTAGCCAGGCCCTTGAGATAGGGGCATCGGATATACATTTTGAGCCCTTCAGGGAACATCTGAAGGTAAGATTCCGTATAGATGGAGTCCTTCACGATGTAGAGACCGTCTCAAAGAGGCTCCAGCCGGCAATTACCTCCCGGATCAAGCTCATGGGCAAGATGAATATTGCGGAGATGAGGCTGCCTCAGGATGGGCGTATCAAAGTACGTGAGGGCCAAAAGAGGGAGATCGATATCAGGGTATCTTCCCTCCCTACGCTCTTTGGAGAGAGTATAGTGCTCAGGCTTCTCAACCGGGATGAGGTCCATCTGGACCTCAAGACCTTGGGGCTCTCTCCAGATAGCCTAAAAATTTTTGAAGGCATAATCTCTAGGCCCTATGGTATGGTCCTGGTGACTGGACCGACTGGCAGTGGGAAGACCACTACTCTCTATGCAGTAATGAACCGCATAAATCTCCCGGACAGGAAGATCATAACGGTAGAAGACCCAGTAGAATATCAACTGGATGGGATTAATCAGATTCAGGTCCGTACAAAGATAGGACTGGGCTTTGCCTCTGCCCTCCGTACCATTCTGCGACAGGACCCGGATGTAGTGCTTATAGGAGAGATCCGGGATGCCGAGACCGCAGAGATTGCCGTACAGTCTGCACTTACTGGGCACCTTGTATTTTCCACTCTCCACACAAACGATGCCGCAAGTGCCATTACCAGGCTACAGGAGATGGGTATTGAGTCTTATCTCCTGTCTTCCTGTCTCCTGGGAGTAATGGCCCAAAGGCTGGTCAGAAAGATATGTCCTTATTGCAAGACCAGTTATGACATGGCACCTGACCTCTTTAAAGAGGTGGTCCGCTCCCTTGGTGTAGACAGTACGCAGGTCTCACCTAAGGTGTGGCGGGGTACGGGCTGCACTCACTGTGCCAATACAGGATTTTCCGGCCGGACAGGTATATATGAGCTACTCCAGATAGACGACGAGATCAGACGGCAGATCGTAATGGGTGGCGATAGCAATTCGATCCTCTCTGCGGCCAGGACCGCAGGCATGAGGACGCTTCGTCAAGATGGACTCCAAAAGGTCCTGGCAGGCCAAACGACCCTTGAAGAGGTGATGAGGGTCACTGACTGATATATAACTTTAATCCACAGATTTCGCAGATTACACAGATTACTCTAATCATCATGAAGGATGATGTGAATTGATACCCTATGGCTTGCCACGGGTAGTTCATTCAAAATTTAGAATTCAAAATTCAAAATTAGGTTTTTACGATGTCTACTTTTGCTTATGAGGCCCTGGATCTTACAGGGCAGAGGATTGAGGGGACCGA
>JALTHV010000335.1 GCA_027004315.1 Deltaproteobacteria bacterium | reverse complement strand
TAGACAATTTGGCAGCCCTGACAAGGGCCGCCAAATACCCCAGGCAGCCAATAGCTGCCTTCTTGGAGTTTTAGTCATGCCCAGTCGGGCATGACTAAAAGTATTTGTCCATGTAAGTCCATGTGTGTCCATGGCTAATCCAATGTTTTTTAAGCTAATTATACAATTCCGAAACTTGAGTTACTAAGATAATGTCAAAAAAATATTCACCTAAATGGTGATGGGTTCCAACAGCAAAAACGTTCGGCATTTAAAGCCACAAGGGGCTCGCATTTTACCGAATCTGCTGCGTTGTCGTGCACTTGAAGTACACGAGAGTACGTCCCTGCGTGCCCTCCGCCTTGCATCTCCGGCAAACTTGCGAGCTGCATAATCCGGGCTCATTTCTGCTCGAAGAACTTCCGGCGGAACTCTTTTGACATAATCCGAGCCGGGATACCAAATGCAGTCATGTTGGACTCAACATCTTTGAGGACAACTGAGTTGGGACCTACCCACACATGATCTCCTAATTTTATTGGCCCCATGATTTTGCCTCCTGAACTTACCCATAACCAATCCCCGATTATAGGCTCTCCTTCTCCCACCTCAACGTTTGTTACTATGGCGCTGCATTCACATATGCAGGCATTGGCCCCTATCATGATCTTGGGGCCTATATGAACGCCGGTAGGATGTAGAATAATTAAACTGGGGCCAATAACTGCCTTATTTGAAATTTCAGCCCCGGTTATTATTTGAGAAATAAGTTGAAGGGCGCGACTTAACAAATTTAATTTTTTCAAATAAAAATAATGTGAGAGCCTGTAAAGAAAGGCAGCATGGAACCCAAGCTTAAAAATGGCAACTGAAAGCTTTCCCCAGCGTCTCACATCTGAGCGAACCAAGGCCCAGAGGCCAATCTTATTATAGGCTTCGTACTTAGAAAAAATTTCTGTTCTATCGTCCCTCATTCCTCTTATGCAGGGGCTCACATAACAATAGATTTATTCCAAGTGACACGGGGTTAAGCGCTTGAGGTACAAAAAGTACGCCTTGCATGCCTTTCACTATCCATGAAGATTTGCCAAAAAAATGAGGAACTGCTCGGCTACTATTTTGCGGCCGAGCTCGTTCAGGTGTCCACCATCATTAGTATACTCGGGTACAAGTGAATAATAGATATTTCCGTCCATCTTGAAAGTACAGCGCCGTCCATCAGGATAGGTTGATTCGACCTTGGCCAAATCGAAAATCGGTTCCTTGCCTGAATATCTCTCCAAAAGCATCTTATTGTACGCATTTCTTTTCACATTATCTTCCCTTGAGGTTTTGCGTCCAATTATTTTTTTAACGATAGTCTTCCATGTAGTGTTGGAAACCTTTAGGGGAACGGTAAAATGGATAATGGTCGTTTCAGGGCAGTCTTTTTCTACTTGGGTTATACTGTCTTCATATGTCTTGAACAGGTTTTTAACATCTGTATTGGCCCTGACATCAACATAACAGAATTTCATTCCCGCAAAGTCAGCCTTGTTACAAAGACCCTTTTTAAGGAACTTTACGAATTCGGCTACCTTGGATTCCGGATCAAAATTCTTTCCCACCGTCGAATGCTCAAGAGTGCCTGCATGGAGAAGAGATGCATCCGAACTTTTAATAATATCGAGTTTTATTCCCGGATGCTCTTTCATCACATCCTTAATTCCGTCTATTATATTGAAGCCCACGGACTGGTGACCAAAATAGATCTTTTTCTGAGAAAGCTTCTGCCATGCAGATTGGGGTACAGTGGACATCTTGGGAAGGGGAGAGGGTTTCTCGGCCATATTACCTCCATTATTACAGGACAATAATATTACTGGGAACACACTAAAAAAACAAATTAAAAAGGATTTAAGTAACATGGATGTAGTCCTTCGAGGCGCTGAGAAAAGTTCTTGCCCTGCTCTGTGTGATCTATGAGAGATAATTCTTTTCTCTCGCCCGCTCCCTGGAGTCGCTAGAGATCGCAGAGGGCGCAGAGAAAAACTAGCAAGACAAGCTGTCTAGGATTCTTTTTTGTCTCTGTGTGCTCTGTGGACTCTGTGAGAGACATTCTTTTCCTCTCGCCCGCTCCCTGGAGTCGCTAGAGATCGCAGAGGGCGCAGAGA
>JALTHV010000334.1 GCA_027004315.1 Deltaproteobacteria bacterium | reverse complement strand
GACTGTGGCCAGTGCCGGCTGATAACGTGAGTGCATCAGTTATATTAGAATGATCCGATACAAGTTGAGTTATTTACTTTTTAGATCCTGGATATTATCCAGATGGTCCATTCTTTCAGGTACTAAGCAGCCCTTTGCCCATAATCTCTTTCACCAAATATTTTAGTACCTATCCTGACCAGATTTGCCCCTTCCTGAATAGCAACAGGATAGGAATTTGTCATCCCCATTGATAGATATTTCATTTCTACACCAGGTAAATTAAGCCTCTTTATATCATCAAATATCCTCTTGGTCTCTACAAAATAGGGCCTCGAGTCTTCTGGATTCCCAAAGCGTGGCCCCATAGTCATAAGCCCCATAACTTTAATGTCTTTAAGCTGTGAAATCTCTCTTATTAATTCTTCAGCATTCTCCGGAAACACTCCCGCTTTTTGCTCCTCGCGGCCACTATTTATCTCTATTAGCGCCGGCATTATCTTGTCAATCTCCCTACACCTTTTAGCAATTTCATTTGCTATCTCTATAGAACCAATAGTCTCGATCATATGGAAAATCTGTACTGCTTTTTTTACCTTATTTTTCTGTAGACGCCCGATAAAATGCCACCTTACCTTTTCTCCTATCACTCTATAGAGCTTTTCCGCTTCCTGAACATAGTTTTCACCAATTATATTTGCGCCTGCCTGTATAGCTTCTAATACTTCTTCAACACTTCTTGTCTTAGCTGCAGTCACCAGTTCGACTCCATCTGGCAACTCACCGAGAATTTTCTGGACATTATGCCTAATCGTCATGCCATGCCTCTTATAATGTTAGTAAAGACAAACCGATATAATTGCCCTTGTGAAGGGACAGCAAATCTTATTTTGAGGGCAAAATACACTGCCTTTCAATATAGATAAGGTAGTCTTGAAATCTGAAAAAGGCAACCTGCCCCAGGCTGAAATATTCAATAACTATCTGTACAAAACGATAAGTAGGACACACAGCGCGTCCTACCCCCTATTTCAGTAATAATATAAGTATGTTATCGTGTATTACCTTTTGACATTACCCGTTATCCATGGTAGATATAGTTTATGAACCTGATCAATGAGGCATCACAAAATATAACTGACCGTCTGACATCGTATACTGCCAATAGGGACTAGGCGGCATGGCCAAGAATCTTGCCAATGGTAAAGATATCCCGGAGGTCTATGGACTTGATTGACTATAGTTATAACCACTGCCTATCAAGACTGGATAGACATAACCGTTCACATTCCCTCCGGCCAGTAGTAGCCTTTTTTAGGGTTTCAGAAGCAACTTGATGCACAAGATCAGGGTACTCCCGCACTGAACCCCTTCAAAATGCTACCGCTGGCCGGGGACGTAGAGGGTTGCAACAGGAGGGGTGCGAACGGTTACGTATGGACCAATAGGATAAATTGGAACATGACGGTCAAGACATCAGAATTTATAAATTCAGGAAAAGGTCAAATAGCTTAAGAAAAGACGACCACAGCCTGCTGCTGAACACTCAAAAGGACTTCCTATATCGCATTACAAAATTCACTCGCGCTTATATGAAATATCCAGGGCAGGAATTTCTTTTCTTGAATTCTATTATGTAACTGCTATAATTAATTTACTGTATAGTGGGTAGTGGACTGGATTTGATGTAAATGAGTCTCTTTTTCAATTTTAATATTACTGAGATGACATTTAGATAATTGATAAAAAAGTAAAATGGGAGGCCAAGATGGATACAGTAAGGGCTATAGATTTATCAAAGAGAAAGACAGAACTTATGGATAGAGTAAAGGCCATTTTACCAGAGGGCGGCAACCTTGATCTTTGCCTTACCTGCGGGAGTTGTGTATCTGGCTGTCCGGCAACAGGTCTTGAGGGTTTAGACCCCAGAAAATTTCTGAGGATGGTAGTCCTTGGATTGGATGAAGAGGTAGTCAGTACTCCGTGGGTGTGGATGTGTACTATCTGTAACAGATGTGTATATGCCTGTCCCATGAAAGTTGATATCCCAAAATTAGTATATGAAGTCCGTGCAACATGGCCAAGGGACAAGAGACCTACTGGCATCCGTAAGTCATGCGATTTTCATGTCAAGACGGGCGGGGCCATGGGTGTCTCAAAAGAAGA
>JALTHV010000333.1 GCA_027004315.1 Deltaproteobacteria bacterium | reverse complement strand
GATCAGAAGATAAAAATGGGAAATCTCCGGATCGATGTCTTGTCGATCCGGTTTTTTTTGCTCTGATCCAGCCCTGCCCCAAGAACTGCATTCCGAAGCCTTCAGCTTTTATGGATAAAATAAAGAGACAATATGTAACTCTCATATCTCTTGAGGTCTTCATTTTTTTTACGGCTATTAAGACCTTGGCCTCAGATCTGAGTGCCCCTGTAAATATGGGGACCATTATAGTGACTGCCAATAGCACTGCACCAGACTTTCAGACAGGAGACGTCGATACTGAACAGACTCCGGCCTTTTATTCAATAATAAAGAGGAAAAAATTCGAGGGCAAGATCGAAGGACTATCTCAGATACTTAAACAAGAACCAGGCATCCAGGTCCGGCAGTCAGGTGGTATGGGGAGCTTTTCCAGCATATCGATCAGGGGGTCTTCTTCTGATCAGGTCAATATCTTTCTGGATGGGATATTGCTCAACGATGCATCAGGTGGAGGAGTTGACCTCAGCAATATATCTCTCTCTGATGTCGGGGCCATTGAGATCTACCGGGGAATCACGCCAGCCAACTTTGCCCAGTCCTCTATAGGAGGGGTGGTAAACATCCGGACCAGGAGGATAAAAAGGGGCATAAAATCCAGCATTACAACGGGTTATGGCTCATTTAATACACGTAAACTTGGTGCCTTTATCAACTACAAGCCGGGTAAGTGGGACTGCCTGATATCTGGTGACTACCTGGGGTCTGATAACGATTTTAGGTTCCTCAATAACATGGGTACGGTCTTCAATAAGGCAGATGACCGGATCGAGAGGCGACACAATGCGGAGTTTGATCAGAAAAATCTGCTCACAAAGTTTGGCCTGGATATCACAGACAGTGTGCGGATCGACCTCCTGAATCAGTGTTTCTTAAAGGACCAGGACCTGCCGGACTGGAAAAACAACAGGAGCACCAGGACCAGTTTTGATACAAGGCGTGATATTACTGCCTTTAAGTTTACTGCAGACGATGTAGGGCCTATTCACCTGAATACCAGTACCCAGGTCTATTATGGCTGGAAAAATGAGGACTATGACGATAGGCTTGGCCAGATAGGCCTGGGAAGACAGCATAACATCTATCACACACGGCGTTGTGGCACCAATATATTTCTGGAGTGGTTGAACAACTGGAATACCGTGGGCCTCATGCTCCACTTCCAACACGAGAGATATGACTCACAAGACCAGCTCAAGCAATCCAATCCAACTGAGAGCAAGAGAAATCTCTTCTCTCTTGCCCTACAAGACAGTCTGGCCTTTTTCCAGGACAGCCTGATCATCACCCCTGCCCTGCGCCTTACCCACCTTCGAGACAGGCTCATGGGGACCAGGAGCATATTTAGTGGGGTCCAGATGCCAGGGAGCTCCAGGGAGGAGACTCACTTCAGCCCACAGATCGGCCTGAAATACCGCCCCCTTTCCTGGCTGACACTGAAGACCAATCTTGGAAGGTATGTCAGGGAGCCCTCGTTTTTCGAGCTCTTTGGAGACAGGGGCTTCTTCCTTGGAAACGAGAATCTCAAGGCAGAAAAGGGGGTCAATTTCGATCTGGGTCTTGAGGCCAATCTGTTTCCTGAATGGCCATGGTTGAGGCATATCCATATAGACTGTGCATACTTTCACAGCAGGGTAAATGACCTCATTACCCGTAGTTTTGATGCAAGGGGCGTAGGGAAATCGGTGAATATCTCAAAGACGAAGATTAGTGGGATCGAGACGGGATTTAAAATGGATTTTTTGAAGATCTTCCGGTTTATAGCCAACGCCACATGGCAGGATACAGAGAACCAGAGTGATATAAAGGCATTTAATGGAAATCGCCTGCCTGGTCGATATAGACGCTCTTACCTGGAGAGGATTGAGGCCATGTACGACGGACTCAAGGTCTGGTCTGAAATTATGGAGGAAGAGGGGGTGTATTATGACACTGCAAATCTACTAAAGGCCAAAGACAAAGAGGAGATAAATGCAGGGGTCTCCTGGCAGCTTCGCTCTGCCCTGTTGACCCTTGAGGCCAGGAATCTAAAGAACGAACAGTATGAAGACTTTAATGGATTTCCTATGCCAGGAAGGTCCTATTATTTCACGCTAAAATACAGTTTTTAG
>JALTHV010000332.1 GCA_027004315.1 Deltaproteobacteria bacterium | reverse complement strand
TAAAATACCTAAAGCAGTATAAGTCTTCAAGTAAATTCAGGGGTAGCCAGATAAACCTCTTAGGATGATTCGCCTTGTTTGATATGCGAGAATCTGTAGGTTAATATTTATGGCAAGGATGAATACGGAATTAAATCTGGTCAGAGAACCTATTGAAATTTCAGTGGTAATACCCTGCCTTAATGAGGCAGAGACAATTGTTGCCTGTGTAGAAGAGGCGTTTGCATCTCTGCGTGAGGGAGATATTGCCGGAGAGGTAGTAGTGGCGGACAATGGAAGTACTGACAGCTCACAGGTCCTGGCGGCCAGGGCTGGGGCACGTGTCGTAAAGGCAGAGCACAGGGGATACGGTAATGCACTGAAGGCAGGCATCGAGGCCGCCAGGGGCAAATATATAATCATGGGGGATGCGGATGGAAGCTATGACTTTGGCGAACTGATGCGTTTTTTGGAACTGCTGCGTGAAGGCTACGATTTGGTCATGGGATGCCGCCTGCCCAAGGGTGGTGGCACCATTGAGTCAGGGGCTATGCCCTGGAAGCATCGCTGGATCGGAAACCCGGTGCTGTCCGGGCTGGGTCGGTTGTTTTTTCGCGCGCCAGTGGATGATTTTCATTGCGGCCTGCGTGCATTCCGGCGAGATGCCATCCTGTCCTTGGGTCTGTGCACCGGCGGAATGGAGTTTGCTTCAGAGATGGTAGTCAAGGCCACGCTGGCATCATTAAAGATCGGTCAGGTCCCTGTCACCCTACGTCCTGACAGACGTTCAGGGCCACCTCACCTGCGTACTTGGCGGGATGGCTGGCGGCATCTGCGTTTTATGCTGCTTTACAGCCCAAACTGGCTGTTTTTGATCCCTGGTATCCTGCTGACCGTCCTGGGAGGACTCGGATTCTTTATCCTATTGCCTGGTCCTCTGAAGCTCGGTGGGATAACATTTGATCTTAACAGCCTTTTGGTCTTCAGTATGTCACTGATAATGGGTTTCCAGACATTGGCCTTTGCCTTTTTTGTCAAGACCTATGCGGCAAACACTGGCTTACTCCCAGGCCCTAAACCTAGGTTAATAAGGCTTATTGAGGGAAGACCTGTGGAATGGGGCGTCGGCATCGGGTTGCTGTTCATACTTGGAGGCATTGCCTGCCTGGTTAAGGCCTTACTTGCCTGGCATGCAGTAGGTTTTGGTCCCATGCCCTATCAAGAAAGCCTGCGTACGGTTATCACTTCTGTGACAGGACTTACCCTTGGTGTTCAGACAATATTTTCAGGTTTTGTCTTGGCAATCCTTGGTCTAGAACATTGAGTTCAAAAGCTATTGACTACTTTTCGACCGGACATCCCCTGCGTGGGCTGGCATCCAGGATCTCTTATCGGGTACGGCGAAGGATATTTGATCTCTTTATGGAGGTTATGGCACCTACGCCTTCATGCCGGGTCCTGGATGTTGGCGTTACTCCTGACCGTACCCTGATAGAATCAAATTTTTTTGAAAGATTTTACCCATACAAAAGACAGTTGATTACCACAAGTATTGAAGATGCCTCTTTCCTGGAAAAGGAATATCCTGGTTGTCTTTTTATACAGGCCGGTGGTGAGGCATTGCCTTTTATTGATGATGCCTTTGACATAGTATTTTGTTCAGCCGTTTTGGAACATGTGGGAGACTATGCACGTCAAAGGGATTTTGTAAACGAACTGCTGCGCGTAAGCAGGCATTTTTTCATTACTACTCCCAATCGACAGTTCCCGCTGGAGTTTCACACCATTTTGCCCTTCATCCATTGGCTACCACAACACATACATCAGGTCATTTTAGGCAGTATCGGGCTGGAGTTCTGGTCACGTACGGAAAATCTCAATCTGCTGACGCCTGGCAGATTAATAGATCTATTTCCCCCAAGGGTAGAGATATCTCTATATAAATATCGCCTCCTGGGGCTGCCATCCAATTTAGTAGTCTGGGGGAATTGCTGATCAACTCCCTCTGTAGCTGGCCAGGATACTCCAACTGTAGCCCAACCTGTGGTACATCTGAATATTTTTAAAGCCGCTTTCTTCCAGGAGTCTCCTTATTTCCTCCTTTTGATAATAGTGTGCCATTTGTGGATTAAGCTGATCATAGATCACCAGTTTTCTGCTATACTGATCCAGCCTTGCAA
>JALTHV010000331.1 GCA_027004315.1 Deltaproteobacteria bacterium | reverse complement strand
GACCTGTATGGCAAATTCTATATTGCTCGCAATTGATAGCAATCAAGGCAGATGTCCCGATATATACAGCATCTGCACCAAGGGCAAGGCATTTGGCAAAATCAGCAGATGTACGTAAACCTCCACCAGCGATAAGGGAGATCTTTTTTTTAAGGCCACTGTCTGCAAGAAATCTAAAGGCCCGAGGCAACGCTGCAAAAATTGGGATACCTACATGTCCCCGTACATAAATATCTGTTGCTCCTGTGCCCGCACCAAAACCGTCAAGAGCGATAAAATCAACCCCGGCATCAGCCAAGACCTGAATATCCTTTTCAACGTTGCCACAACCAATTTTTGCCCCGATTGGAACACCCTCTGTAACCTCACGCAACCAAGAAACTTTTTCTTTAATTTCTTGCGGATTGGTCATGTCGTAATGATGAGCTGGAGAGTATGCGGCTTCTCTACCCCTTAACCCTCTGATCCTTGCAACTTCAGGAGGCATTTTAGTGGCAGGCAGATAACTTCCCTTGCCAGGATAGGCACCCTGTCCAAAGCGTATCTCAACAGCCGCAACCTGCTTCAGTATTTTCTCGTCAATGCCGAATCTGCCTGTGGCATACTGACATATGAGATAATCTGAAGCAGTATTGAGTTCCTCGTCCAGTATACCGCCTTCACCAGAATTAAATGCGATTTTTAGTTTTGGGGCCACGTGTGCAATAATCAATTTCACATTTTTTGAAGTCGCCCCATAACTCATCCCAGAAATCATGATCGGAGAAGAAATTTTTAGTGGTTTTTTGGCGTTATGACCGATATTAACGACGGTATTTACTTTATCCTCTCTGTTGAGAGGAATCCTATACACTTGTGCAGGAATAAAATGCAGATCATCTAAAGAAAACGGCAGCTTTTTCAATGACCCCATTGAACGGATAACGCTTTTGCGGATTGCTGCCATATCTTTGATATCTACGACGGTTTGATAAAAAGAAATCTCTTCATCAGACCGCTTTTTACGCATCAGCGTTCTGCTTTCCCCAACTTCTTCTTTGTTGCAGAAATATAGTCCTTTAAGTTTATTTTTGTGATAGACAGGGCAGATATTGCAAATACATCCCCTTGCATCAATATCACAACTGCTTTTACCCCTGGCACAATACAAAATCTCTCCATTACAGCCGTGATTATAACTAGGGCATCTAAAACAGATGCATTTTTTCCTGTTTTCCTCTGAATCCTGCAGCATATTATCACTTTGCCTTTCCGTCGCGGCAGTAATAGCCTAGTAGTTCCCCATCTGCTAGGTTATATTCTTCCCAGATTGGACAATCCCCACAGATGCACATCTGGCTGGTATCAATATCCTTGCATGTAACCACACCAGTTGCACAGTAAAGCCCTGGGATATCTTCTGGCTTCGGTACTAAGCCGCTTTCTATATTTTCCATAATCTCTTTAGCCTTTTCTGACCTCTTTCTTATACACTGACTGGTGTTTTGGACTGGACAGTCTCTACAGATACATTTTTTGATATTTTCCACTGTAAACGGGACTCTTTGACCACTTTTCTCCATTTTAGTTCCTCCTAATTTGCCTATATAACCAGGGTAATTTCATACAAAAGTTGCATTATCCTGTTATGCGATACTGGCCAAGGCCCTGGGTAGTCTTTTTGCCTACGTGAAGGGCCTCGCCAAGCAAGATTAAATACAGATAAGGGGTAAGATCCCCCTTGAATGACAGGGTGCCTTTAAATCCTCCTATATATTCAGGGCCTTTACCCCTGGCCAGACAGTCTCTTATTCGAGGTTTCAGGCTGACGAAACGTATGCCGTTACTATCTGTCCGGATCAATCCGTTGCCAGCACCGAGGTCTTCAAGAGAGGGCATAGGACCTTCAAGGCCGCAGTATGCCCTTGCAAGCCCGCCAATTCGTCTGTAAAGGGCCTTTAGAAAGACATCGAATGTAAGATCTCCGGGACGGCCCATGATCTTTCCTGACCTGCGGATCTCTACCGGCGTAACAAATTCGATGGAGAGCTGTGAGATTTCATCCCCATTCCATAGGCCCCTCTTGATGTAATCCTCAATGAGATCTCTGACATGAATTTCCTTGCCCCCATATTTATGATCCACAGAGGCCAACTCGAAGCGTACCCTATCGTTGCCAGC
>JALTHV010000330.1 GCA_027004315.1 Deltaproteobacteria bacterium | reverse complement strand
TTATTTGTTTTTCGACTAACAATATACCAGAAAGCGAAAGGCTTTGCACGTTAAAAGTTTATTATTTCAAGAGGTTATACCTCAAACCAGCAGTAAAAATTAAGTCCGAAACTTGAGTATAATATTTTAAGCGTGCTCCCAATATGAGGGCCACCTCATCAAACACAGTGATATCATAACCCAAGTCTCTAGTTCCACGACTACGGCATATCAACAAGTTCAGAAATTTTTTCTAGAAATTTTTTCTGAGTAGTTTTAGGAAGCCCTCTGAATTTCTCAATCAACCATTCTAAATCAAGCGATTCAAGACGTTTCTCAATGCGACTAACTACCCTTAATAGTCGTATAGCGTGCTCCTCCGTAAGTATTGCCGGTGGATTTACGACTTTCGAGTGCAATCGATTAGCCTCAGCAACAGACATCCTATCAACATCTAATACATTAGTCTCAATAGACTCAATCCAGGTTAAGCTATCTTGCTTCCGTTGTATTGAGATACTCCTGACAAAGTTTTCGAACATCTCGTCAACCGGCCACGGCAGTGCCTCTTCTGCTCCAAACGCAGCATTAGCCTCTTGACTCAGCTTCTCGGCTAATGATTTAAACTCGCGCCAAGACAAACTATTATCACGTAGCTGATTATAATAGCGTTTGTATGCCTGCAGCGCTCGTTTCATAACGCTCAAATCATCGAGATCTATTTCACAGCCCTCGAATGCACTTATCAGGGACTCTACTTCCTCAATATGTACGTCTAATTCTTCTTCTGTACTGATCTTAGAATTCCAGAGTCGTGAAGCGCGTTTCTTCAGACTAGATTCAGCCTCCTGCAGTTTATCTAAAAAATCCGCAAGTTGAGCACGAAGGGCAGAAATCTCATTCATCTCGATACGCCGAGACATCCCCTGCAATTTCCCAGAAAATTTCTTCCCAACATCCCTCAGCCCACGAATCTCGGCGACACGCATTAATCGTAAGGCATCAGTGTGTTGATCGAGCCAGGAATGAATATCTCGGATCAGCTGGTTCGCCTCTGCAATGGTTTCCGCCTGTCGGATGACGTGTTTCGTGTGGCGCTCAAGTTCTTCCGACAGCGCAGTCAGCCCTAATTTATTTAAATTACTGCCAATCAGGCGAAGCATTTTATGCTTAAAATCTCCAACTGCCTCTGGGGTGTCATTTGTAGGTCTTTGTTGAGCAAGCCAGGTTGGAAATATCTGCACAATCATCTGGGCAGTCCGTTCTATATGAGGCTCCAACTCTTCAATCTGGTATTTCTCCCAAAGTGGCGACTCGGCAATCATTCTCTCTTTTAATTTTAGAAGTTTTGCTGCTCCCCAACTCAACAAACTAATGTTCTTTTGCTTTTCCCCAAATTCAAGCTTGCTGAAGGCAGCATCTTGCTTTTCCTCCATCTTTTTAAGGGCCTTGGCTGCTTCATGGGCCTGGTCTTCAAGGTGGATGAAACGATAATTGCATGTCGGTGGCACGGGAATACGTTCCTTAAGTTCCGAAGCCCTTGTAAGGAAAGAGAACCTCCCGAAATAACTCTCCGACTGTTCCCACTCATCTAGGAGATTCTCCCATTCTGACGATGCCTCCCCTATAAACGCTAACTCTACATTCTGAAGTGCGGTGATATCAAGAAACTTTCTCCTGAATACACCGTCCTGAAGCCACTGGGTAAGTGCATACTGCTGTCCGTCCCGAACTATGACGAGCTGTTCACTCCTTGGAGCTACAAAGACGCCCAACAGCAATCCTGCAGAGGCGATGTTTGCTCCGTAAGGGGGAAGACACAATTGCCTCAAAACTTCTCCTACAAGAAATTGTTGGTGGTCTGATTGGAGAATGTCATCCCATTTCTCGGTCACAGTGCGCACAACAGGATGCGTTGGCCTTCTCGAAATCTTGCCGGTTTTGGTGAAGACGGCCCATGAATTTTTTAGAGTCCTTAGCGCTCTATTCTTAACCTTGACCGGCTTTGAAAGCACAGCATCGTAATCAAGGCTTCCTCTCAGTAAATCAGTAATTAATGCCTGACAACTGTCGGCCGCATTACCGCGAGCCGTTGTAAAACCATCAAAAGGAAATGGCAACGGCCGCCTATAAATCCGTTCAAACAATTCTGTGCCAACGCGACTCGATCGATTGGCTTCGAGTTCATCTTTTAAAGCCGTTATATATCTTCGCTGTTTGATCAGATCTTCTATCTGGCTTTGGACTACCTGATGCATTTTTTCTTGGTGAGCTCCAATTAAATTGCCAAAGCGGACGCGGTTTTCCGCACTGATAGAATCTTCCAGGACCGCCAATTCCGCTAATGCTTGACCAAGTATTCCTTCCTCATCGCAAAGAAGAATGACAAGTATTGGAAGTGCATTAATTCCAACACCAAGGTCACGAATCGTCGCACGAAGAGTCTTCTTAACATTGGATGTAACAGCTTGAGAATCACGGCTCGGTTCAACATAACAATAAATAACTGTTCCTCGTGGCTCATTTACATCAACGGCCTTCGTCCACCTATCTGCAGCGATTCTGATCTGGGGCTCAAGGGTCTCTAAATTTGATGTCACTCCTTGATAGCGCCACTCTGTCGTAGTAATTGAATTTTTTTCAGCAAAATCACATCCCAAATCGCCGAGCAGATTACACCACTCCGACGCCTTGCTGGCAAACAACTTTGCCTTGCCGCTTTCACCATAGGTGCTCGCCACTTGCTGCCTGATGAACGAAAGAAACTGTGTGCGCGGAACCGCATCGCCTAAGATATCAAACTGTTTGAAGCGCTCATCCCACTCGAGGATATTATATTCATTTTGAAGCAGGTCGATTCCTTCGCGAGTACAATAGCTTGACAAACCGGCAAATTTGGCCAATGCGTTGATTGCCTCATCACGGGATACAACCTGTAATCCCATTTTCGACGCCAAGACTACAGATCGCAAGATAAGGGTAACATCTTCCGGCAGACGTGCACCATAACGGGCGTATACCGATGCATAGGCATGGGTAATTGAGCCTTGCTGACCGCTCTCCTCTGAAGTAATCAAATCTTCTTGGAGACCGTCGGACCACAAACTTACCGGCGCTAGGGTCCATGTCCTCCCATCCTCCACCTCCATATCCTGAGAACGCTGGAAAAAATCGCCAAGCAAGGCTAAAGCTGATCGTTCTTGCAGATGCTTCCCCTCAGCGGTCAAAGAAAAAAGAAACCATGTTGAAAGCGGTGAAAGAGGCCAACATCCCTTTCGGATAACCGTATGAAACGAATTAACATCGCTCCAAAGTCTGTAATTGCAGGACTGGGGGAACCAGCTATGCAGGTCTGCGGCGATAGCCTGCGATTCCTCGTAGGCTTGTTCGTCGTTAAACCAAGAGTCAAAGTCTGTTGTCTGTTGCTTCTCAAGGAGATAAGCGATAAGGGTCTCTAAATTGATGGAAAGATATACCTTGTTGGCATACTGATAGCGACCGATGTACCGAAGGATGTCATTTTTATACTCTGGTGCGACTCGTTGCACATAGGCGTTAAGCTCAAACTGAATGAATCCGACAAAGGTTGTGGTATCGGCATTCGCCTGAACCCCTTCGAATAAATCCTGGAGAACGCCACTGCCCGCAACCTGGCTCCGGACTGTGGCAAATTCAGTATAGCGGCCAAATTCATCGAAAAGGATGATAGCATGTCCAAAAGGTTTGTCTGTCCCGCAGTACTCACGGGACACAACATCAATCACATCTCGTACCGACTCTCCCCCCAATGCGCGAATAGGCATTCCTCGGCTGGCAAAAAATTCCTGAACTTTGCCGTAAACATGTTCATCCTGCTCTTCGAGTGCGTCTAATACTGTATTAATGTCCGGCATATCAAAGGTGTCTAGCAGTTCCTCGACCACCCCACTACCTGCCATGCGAATGAGAGTTGCAGCTTGCTTGAAGCGTGGGCGTAACTCATCAAGAGGACTGGTATTTAAGTTCTTTGCCCGCAGTTGCAAAATGACCTGCCGAGTGACCTCAGCCGTCAAATCGAAGCTTCGCATACCATTTAAGGCAACAACGAGGCAAGGCCGACTTTCCTCTTGCAGCATAGCCTGTATCTCGGCACCTATATTTGCGTCAGCAGCTTTCACGGCAGAAACGATTGATTCGGCCGTAACCCCGGATGGCTGGGCAAGAAGCGTTGCTAGGGTAAGCGCTAAATGTGATTTCCCTGTTCCATAACCAGCAATCGCTAAAGTGAAAGGTTGACCCTCAAGCCCACAGCACCGCCGTACTATCTTACGAGCAAAACTGGCTGTATCCTGAAGCCGATGACCATGAGCATGCCCGATATCATCCTGTGTCACGCCATGATATTTTGGCCCATGGAACACAAAGGACTCCGCGGCCCTTCGGCTTTTCTCCCCATCCATCAGGAACCAATCAATACTGACGGCCCCATTAAAGAGTCGATCGCCTCGGAACCTTACTATGTCATGTAAGGTTAGTTGCATTTCCAGTCCCTTAAATTAAGTCTTCATATATACGTCCCCACATCTCGACCGTAGCGGCCCGAGGGCGTATAATCCACGGATTCATTTGCCGGTCAACCGCGACAATACCCTTTCTTTCAAGTAGATCTATAGCACGATGTGACTCGTCTATATTCCAGCCCGGAATTGACTTCCATCCCGCTTTGTGATCTAGATCAGTGAGTGTTATCTGATTTGCTTTTGGGAAATGATCGGCAATAAGTTGCAGTATCCATGCACCGTATGCAAATCCAAATTCTTTAGTAATGGGCGCTGGCTGCCGGACCACTATACCCGTATCCTCCGACAACACGCCGCAGATATGGAAGGCTGCCTCATCTTCATACATTCTTATAATTGGCCCTATAATCCCTCTACGCTTGCTGTTGTAAATAAGAGACAAATGCTCTTCCAGCATGGAACGTGGGAAACGCATGCCGAGAACCTGGTTCCCGGCGAAAAAAGTTTGATACCAGGCATCGGCACCAGTCAACACCCCACAGAGATTGAGGTGAGCAATCCATTGTGTTACTCGTTCTTTGAGATGTGGATCCTCCAAAAACACAATACGTCCAAAAGGGGTCAATTCCGGACGCTTCACTGCTGAACGCGCTTTTTCAGCCAATTGGATCAACCCCATGCCACGACAGTAATCTAAAATGGCGGGCACCTTGCCGCTGGATTTACCCGTAGGAATACCTGTAACGGCTGAAATTTCTTGATAATTACCAGCTTGCCCGGAAGCGGCAAAACGCAACATGGCATTAATGTATTGCCGCTCAGGGACAAATGTCCTATGGAAATTGCGTGGCAAACGCTGATGTAGAGTATGTTGCTTAGCCATTTATACCCCGTTTCGCTAATGACATGATCTTTATCTTGAAGGCCTTCTGTTCCAATCTATCTGTTGATTCATTTAAACTTGGCCCCAACGAATAACATTCCCCTTTCTCCAGAGATGCCAGGCGCTTCATCCACACGTCAACCTTTTCACCTGTAGAGACGGATGCAATGTCTGCGTATAAGCGGATTTCAGTGTCTGCCGGTCTGAAAAACAACTTATGGGCTGCATTGAAAAGACGGGCCCGTTCATCTTTTTCAAGATTACTCATAATTTGTGTGGCCATAATGAGAGACACGCCGAATTTCCGGCCCTCGCGAAGATACTTCGACAATGGGCTGCCGTCCCGGTGATCTAGATTTTGCACCTCATCAAGGACGAGAACCTTAGGCTTATTCTTGCTCCCACTGTTCTGCAAAAATGCATAGAAATCCCACAAAGCAAACTCGGCAACTAGTCGCCATGTATGGAAATCAAGACCGGCAAGTTGAAAAATATGACAGCGATGCGCATGATCATCAAATATCGCGTTCCAGTCCAACGCCTCAGTTCCGGACAGAAAGGGATTGTCCATAACGAACGGCTTGATTTTGTTCAACGTTGACCGAACCGCGTTCTTGTTTTTGGAGTCGTCCGAGGTGAAGTAGGTAAGGATATCAACAAGGGTATCGAAGGACATGTCTTTTTTAAATTCCAGAAGTCCTTCTGCAATAGCATCAAACAGAACGCTGAACTGCTGTTCTCCAAGGCCATAGACATTCTGAAAGATGGAGCTGATACGTTTTGCCGCGGCCGATTCACTTTCGGACAAAACGAGTCCGCCCAAGTCCATGGGCTGGAGACGAAATGGATTGACAGGCAGGGGGGATTGCCGGATCACATGCTGCTTCGGATCAAGCAGGGACCTTGTTTCCGTCTCCAACTGATTCGGCAGGAAGCCGTTGGTGTAATCAATGATCAGAGAATTCTGGCCAGCATTGCCAAGTTCACAGAGCAGGCACTGGATGGCGTAGGTCTTACCCATCCCGGAGGTACCGAAAATAAGCATATGCCGATTACTCAACTCCTTGTGCCCGAACTCCCAGTAGACGGCACGTCCTCCCCGGAGTGCTCGACCGAGAAGAATCCTGGCTGGTATTTGATCCATAGTCGGTTTATGACTAGCACCCTCATGGGATTCAGCCTCTGACATTTTCACTGTTTCTGCGGGGAAAGCAGGTGAAAGCACAACGGGAGCTGAACCGTCTGAGCCATTATCAGC
>JALTHV010000329.1 GCA_027004315.1 Deltaproteobacteria bacterium | reverse complement strand
GCGCTTCAACAACCGAACAATTTGCTACCGCTGTCCATGGCCGACTCCTGACCCATATTAGTCCTAAAGTTATCAGTATTTTCCATGATTTAGCGATGTAACTCCTTGATATCTGGTGGTGGCGAAGACAGCCATGTCCCATTGTTCTATGATATTTATGAGGGAAATCGTAATGACGCCAAACAGTTTCCGTTGATGTTGAAGAAATTCCATGGGTTTCTCAACGAGCTTTCCGGGGAAAATTGCGCTGTACCCCAGACAACTCTCATCTTCGACAAAGGGAATAATTCTGCAAAAAATTTTGCCTTGCTTGATTCCCTGAAACTAAATTTTGTCGGATCGGTGAAACTTGATGAGTACAGGGATTTGGCACAGGTACCAAACAATGATCCTATTAAGTTCTTTAATCGAGAAAGCAGCCCTTTGTCCAGCATATTTAGCGTGAAAGTGCGGAGGTAAATGATCTCTATAATACATGGCAATCACAATCCCAAAAAATCTGCTTATTTCAGGCATTCTGTATCATATCCTTCGGAAGCTTTTGCATTTCTGCTCTAAATACTTAGAGGCTATTTATTGAACCTAAGTCGAGCGATTCTTTTCTGAAAATATACATAACTTACTGATTCTATAAAATTTATTTAAAAATCCGTTTTCACCCATTGGGTGAAAGAGCTAATTCCAATAAATCTCTATAATTTTAAATAGATAACCCATTTGGGGAATCGAGAATCGCTCAACTTAGGTTGAATCAGTTTTGATCAGCGAACGGCAGGCATAAGGGGCGCCAAATATGCGGAGCACAGACTTTGGAGAAACATCAGTCTTTATCCGGAGCAGAGACTTGGAAAACTCGTCGCGCTATTTGGCGTCCCTCTTCATGCCTTTGTTCGCTATCTTATGTTCAAAATAGTTTTGGCTTCTTCAAGACTAACCGAAGGAGCGTCTTGTTCCTCTCTTTTTGCCTCACGTAAAATTCGAAGGTCATCATAACATGCCAGCTCTTCCTGTAATTTTAAAAAGTCTTCATATGGAAGAACAACAAACTGTTTTTTACCATTTTTTTCAAGTACTTGTGTGTTTATTGAAATCATAATACGCCTCCTTTACTTATAGGCCTCTTTACGATGACGAATCCGGTAAATAATTAATTTATCTTCCTCTATTTCGAAGAGAATTCTGTAGTTGCCAACTCTTAACCGATACTCTGGAGTAAAATTTGTTAAATGTTTTACATCACCTTTTAGTCCGCTAGACATCATTTCAATTTGCTCAAAAATACGCATTAACTGAGGTTTGGGAATTTTCCTGCAATTTTTCAAAGCTCTTGGTTTGAATTCAATTTTATATTTCATCCTGTTACTAATGCTCGGATCCATTATTCTAATAGCAAACGCTATTTTCACTGGCGCATGCTTTTTTTTGCGTCCGGTGCAAAATGTGGTTAGCTTTTTTAGTCAAGGACCGCCTTTTTCACTATTTCAACGAATTGTGGTAAATTATCCTTGATTTTTTTAATTGTATCTTGTTTGCCGACCCCATCACGTTTATGAGCAATTTCATTTCTTAATTTCGTATAAATTGTTTCTTCAAAATCTTTTTCTATTCCGTTAACCTTTCTTTTTATTTTTATGACGATAACACTTGGATCGTACTTTTTGATGGTTTCATCAACTTTTTTTGTGAATCACCAGCTATTTGCAAAATCAGGTTATATAGAGGCATGAATTTCGCCAAGTTATCTCACTGGGTTAATGAGTATGCAAATTCGGATAGTAATAATTCATTTGCTACAGGTGGATTTTTTAAAAAGGAAATTATATCTTCCCGTTTTTTCTCGCCCGGTTTGACAATAACTCGAATAATTCCATCTAATTCAATAGCTGAAATAACTTTAAAACCATGTTTTCCTTTTTTAGCTTCATCTAGTTTATATAGCAATGACGAACTTGTAAAAACAGGTTTTGTTACAGCTGTATTTAAAAAGAAACTTAGCCTTTCTGTTAGTTTTTCAATTAGATGATCGGTAATACCTCTGGCTTCCTTCTCAGAATAAATATTCTTTGTTGCAAATGTAGCTCTTAAAACATCATCGTCAATTGTTTCTATAGCTACATAAGGAACTAAGTCTAATCCTAAAGGAATCTCTATTGCTCTTAATTCTAATCCATTACATTTAAATGAATATTCTATTTTTCCTTCTGACATTATTGTTCCCTTTAGCTAACGTCAGAATTCACCTGCCGCTATGGAGCGCAGCGGAATAGTGGTCAGGTGCAATGAATTGCTCGCTGTTTTCTTATTTATTTCAAGAGGTTACTGACGAAACCTCTTGATAAGAAGTCCTTTCATTATTTTGTAGTGTTTATCATTGCCTGTTAGCAAAGGAAGACCATGGACAATAGCTGTGGAACCAATAAGAGCATCGGCAAGTTGCATAGCGTGGCTCAAGAAATGCTGCTCAACTTCAAACATGGCTTTTGCAGATATTCCTTCCGTAATATATAAAATTTCACAATTCCAGGCGTGTAGAGCTTGGCGGAGACTGTTCAGTTCTTTTTTGTTTCTCATCCCTTGAACAAGTTCCATGTATGTAACAACAGAAATTGAAAAGCTTTCGAGGTTTTCTATGGTCTTATATGCTTTTTCATTCCCTCGCAAATACCAGATAAGGACATCTGTGTCGACCAAGACCATTAGAAACGTCCTTTTCTTAAACTTCTTACATACTCATCTACGTTAGAAGATTGCTCATGATCCTTCCACATTCCAAATAACGGATGTTTTGATGTTTCCCTTTTTTTATTCTCAAAAGGGATCAGTTTGGCACATGGCCTCCCTCGAAAGGTAATAACGACCTCTTCACCTCTTTTAACGGTTTCAATTAATTCTTTGGCGTGGAATCTCAGATCCTTGGCTGTCGCTTTCATTGTTTTTACCCCTACACAATACGAAGTTTATATTTTGCAGTATAAACTCGTTTGGACTGGGTGTCAAATTTAGGGTACTTTTTTTACAGCAGACGCCGCTAATCAGCCGCGAGTTTACGAGTCGGCTGCATTTGCTATGTTAGCTTCTTCCGTACCTAAAAATAGGTGCGCAAATGTGTCAAAATCTATAATATTAATATCATTTTGTAACCGTCTACGTCCCCGGCCAGCAGTAGCATTTTGAAGGGTTTCAGTGCGGATTAATATACAGAGTGCCCTGATCTTGTGCATCAAGCAATGCTCCTGAAACCCTGAAAAAAAGCTACCGCTGGCCGGGGACGTGAACAGTTACGCAGCGTGTATAGGCGAGAACGTCATGCGAATTGACTGGCCGATGGGCAGATATCCCTCACAGGGCACTCAGGACACCTTGGTTTCCTGGCCGTGCATATCTGCCTTCCGTGGTCGATCAGGACGTAAGATATCTTACCCCAGTCCTTCCTGGGGACTATGGTCATAAGGTCACGCTCTATCTTTACTGCATTGAGTTCATTGGTCATACCCAGACGCCTGGAAAGGCGCTTTACATGGGTATCCACCGCTATGCCGGCGATCACTCCATAGGCATTATATAGGACAATGTTTGCCGTCTTTCTTGCTACACCAGGGAGCCTGAGCATATCTTTCATGGTCCTTGGAATCTCTCCCCCAAAACGTTCCAGGATAAGCCTTGAGGCCGCCTTTATATTTTTGGCCTTGTTCCGAAAAAAGCCGGTAGATCTTATGAGATTTTCCAGCTCCTCTATAGAGGCCTCTGACATGCTCTTGACGTCCGGAAATCTTTCAAACAGGGCGGGAGTAACCTTATTTACCCTGACATCAGTACACTGGGCCGAGAGCATAACCGTTACCAGTAACTGGAAAGGGGTCCTGGACTTGAGTGCTATGTGGGCACCTGGATATGTGTTCTCAAGTATCTCCAGTACCTTCTGTACGCGTTCCTTTTCATCCATACCTCAAAACCTCAATCGTCTCATCAATACAAGCCCCATGGCTATAAGTATAAGATGGACTGCCATAGGGCCGAGAAAGGCCGGAATCTTGCTGGTCCTGCTTAGAGTGAGGGCAAAATTCCAGACTATCCATGTAGTAAAACCAATAATCAATCCCAGGCTGAGCCCCAGGGCCAGGCCTCCACGCTCGTTGGACAGCATGAAAAGCAGCCCGATAAAAAGCAGACTGCACCCCAAAAACGGATATAAAAGCTGGCCCCACAATACAACTTCTTGTTCTTTTGCTGAATACCCAGCCTCTTTTAATCTCTGAATTCTGTTCCAGAGAGAGGCCATATCCATCTGTTTAGGGGGTGTCTCAACAGCAACAAAGTCTGCTGGGACTTCTGCGAGCTTGAGATCCAGAGAATCAAAAGGCCTCACGAGGTACTTTCCCCCCATTCTCTCTTTGCTGAGTCCGTGCCTAAAGATCCATTTCTTGCCTGAGTATACGGCCTCTTTTGCTGCCACGAGCCGGGTAATCCTGTAGTTTCTGTCAAATGAAAGCCACTGCACGCCTTCCAGTCTATAGGCATTTGGGTCCCCAAGTTCTGCGGACCATATGCAGTTATCCCCCAGATAAAAGAGCCTGTTGCCCTGTAGCGTACCTTTTGGTGGATTCTTTTCGACCTCTACCTGCATTACCGTCTGTGCCTTCGCAGTCATCCTAGGGATCCAGGAGACCTGCAAGAGGACCAGTACTATTGATAGAGGAAATGCCACAAGAAAGAAGGGCAACATTATCTTCTGTGGCCTTACCCCTATGGAGGACAGGGCAAGTAATTCCATGTGTTTTGAAAGCAAGGAGATGGTAAGGAGCCCTGCAAGCAGGACAGCCAAGGGGGCAAATTCATAAAAGATTTGGGGTATGGTAAGGGAAAAATAGACAAAGGCCAGGGATATGGGGGCATTGGCCTCAATAAAGTTATCCAGACGTTCAAAGATCTCGACCAGGAGATAAAATCCTATCAATCCTGGGAAGATCAATCCCAGCATTACAAGAAATCTCTGGACCAGGTAGCGGCTGATTATAGTCATTTTAGACACCTGTCAGGCCCTCAACGGGCCCCTTTTATTCAAAAGGACTATTAGCCCAGCCGCTATGCCGGAAAAGATAAAATCGGGTGCCCATAAGGCAACCGCAGGTGAAATTGTGCCTGTACTGGCCAGATTTTCTCCAAAAAGCATGGAAAGATAGTAGACCATAAATGCCGCGAGACCCAGGGCAATTCCTCCTGAAAGCCCGGCCCTTCCAAAGAATATACCCATAGGAGCGGCCATTATGCCCAGGATCAGTGCCCCTAGAGGTATTGCCAGACGCTTGTGAAATTCTGTGATATAATGCCATCTCACTCTGTGAGAGGTATTTGGATTTGAGGCTACCTTCAGCAAATCTCCCATGCCCAGCTCACCCCTTGACGGTTCACGATCCTTAGCTGCCAGGCTGAGGACGAGGGAATATGAGTCAAAATCAATGGTGTCACTCTCTCTGTAGTCGTTACTTACGTGGCTCAGCACGCCCTGGCTCAGTTGCAAGACCACCTCTCTACCACCCGGCTGGGCAAATAATTTTCCCTTCCGTGCCAGGATCTGATTGGCCACCTTGTGCCTTCTGGCATCCCGGATATAAACTCCTTTAAGACGATGACCCTGATCCAGACTCTTATCGACGTATATAGTAAGACCGGGCATGGGGCTAAAAAAGACCTTTCCAGGGATCCCCCTGGCCAGCCTATGTTCAATCAATTCCCTGAAGAGGTCTCTGTATGCCGTCTTTGCCCTTGGAATCACATAGACCGATATAAAGAGGCTCAATAACCAGGATATCACTGAGACGGCAATTACAGGTATAATGAGTCTCTTTGGCCCTATGCCGCAGGCGAAGAGTGCAATTATCTCATTGTCTTTGGACAGGCTCAAAAATCCCAGGAGTACCCCTAACAACGTGGCCATAGGCAGGACCAGAGACCAAAATGTTGGAAGTAGCAGGCCGGCAAATTTAAGCAATTCCACAGGCCTTATGCCTGTCTTGACCAGGGTCCCCGAGAGGTGTAGCAGACTGGCCAGCAACAAAAAGATGCTCAATGCACAAAAGGAGAACAAAAACGGGGGGATCATCTCCTTTAATATCATCCTGGACAACAGAGACATAGGGCCTTAAGGTATAACCTCCATGTAAATTGCTCGGGCTAGATCGGTGATAGATATACTCTAAAAGGATATGATCGACAAATTTGATCATCTCAGATGGACAGAACGGCAAAAATCGGATAAAGAACTACCAGTCTGTCCAGTTACACGAATCCGTATTATAAAGGTTCCCCTTTATTCCTGAAACCCTGGGGGAATCTGGTGGACAAATAGTAACTTCTCAATAAGTTCTGGCGTAACCGTTCGCGTCTCCGGCCAGCGGTAGCTTTTTTCAGGGTTTCAGTGCGGATTAATGGGCAGAGTGCCCTGATCTTGTGCATCAAGCGATGCTCCTGAAACCCTGAAAAAAGCTACCGCTGGCCGGGGAGAATATGATCGGTTACCAAAAATAATGCCCCAACTTATTGAGAAGTTACGACAAATACAATATCTTGATTGTTGGAGAATCCATGCCCTCTCGTATAGAAGTTACACTAAAACCCCATCTTCAGG
>JALTHV010000328.1 GCA_027004315.1 Deltaproteobacteria bacterium | reverse complement strand
AGGAACTACAACGGTCTGTGATGGCTAGCCAGTCATAAATATCTTTATTTATCAACTAGTTATGGCGATATCCTGAATTTTCACGCAACATTTAAGTAATACGTGAGGGAGAACTATCAAAACTCCTAAAAGCAGGACTGATAGTAGACCATTTCTTAAACAGGCAAATGAGGCAGACATTCGATTTGAGCGCAACGTCCCTATACGCTGATTCTGATCAATGGAGAATATAATGACCATCTTCTCCCATTCTGCCTTTGAGAGGGGTGCCCGGTCGTCCATGTTCGGGCGAAAAACCTGTCCAACTTTATAGGCACTTAAAGCAAGGAGCCCGCTACTCAACAGATACAACATAGCAAGGAGCAGAACTACAGCCACAACTCTCTGAATGACATCAGGATAGCCAGCAAGTGGTCCGTTTGCACTGAAAAGGCTAAAAGTTGCGCTAAATACCGCAAGCGCCACAGCTACCCCCAAAAGAGTACTTGTTGCCTTCTTCTCTATTTTTTCGAGTCGCTCAACCGACATTCTCAGTTCGCTTTTGAGATATTCCAGTGGGAGGCCGAGCCGTTCATCTTTGTCAAACTGTTCCGGCTTGCACTCACTAATTTTCTTCTCAACTTTTTTGTTCGCCTTCCACAAGGTGAAGATCGAACCAAAAATCGCGGAATCGACTTTCCGAATAAAATCAGTACGCATTGGACGGTTCATTCTCCGAAAGAACTTCCGCAATTGCCTTGTCTATTGGAAACCCAACAGTGTCGACAAGCCATGCCCATTCGCCAGTTGGATTAATTTCAAAAAAGTAATATTCGCCTTTGCATAGCGCAAGGTCAATAGCCCCGAAACGCAAGCCCAAGGATTTGACTAGTAAGCGGCAACGCTCTGCCATCTCTTTTGGGAGATCGAACTCATGAAAACGGGCATTGCTTTTACGCTTTCGCCAGTCCCCGGCTATGGGCTTACCATGCGCAGTAATGCTTGCCGCAAATACTCGATTTTCTATCACCGTCACCCTAATGTCGAGTTTATCTGCCAGCGCTGCCTGGATTACCGCAGGGGCAGATCGCCAAGCGACGGAGTTTAGCCTCTCCAAGGATTCAAACGTCGTGAAGCCAAACATCTCGTATCCACCGGTGCGCAATAGCACAGTATCAAGGCCCTTTATTGCCACATCCCTGCATTTGCGTCCCAGAGAACAAGTGTGGGGTGAATTCGTCACCCTAGTTTCAGGAACAACAAATCCTGCTTGGGTAGCTGCCCAAAGCTGAACCGCCTTATGTTCAGCCCTGTACGTCGCAGTAGGATCATTGACCCAACGAGCTTCGTGAAATAGCATTAAGTTTCTGACAAACGCAGCCCACTGGTAACGCGAGAACCGTTCGGCAGGTGGGCGATTATCATCTCCATAATCACGCAAGTACACTGGACGCCTAAAGAATACAGACCGAAGGCCCTCTGGTGTAACACGGTAGCTTTGGCCTTGGCGTTCAACTACGAGGTCCCTTCTTACAGGGTCCAGCTCCACCATAGAATCACTTAGATCCTCTGTATTCAAACGAAAATAAGGGATTGACTTTCGCCTCAGCTGAGCCACGACGTAGTCACACGTAAGGTCATATCGACTGGCCAAAAGAAGAACGTTAGGCACGATACATTTTGATTCGGCAGACATCGAAACTCACTCGCCTTTTTGGTCCTCACCAGTTTCAATATCCTCTTTCTTCGTTCGAGGTCCCTTGCGACTAGGAGTTTCCACCCACAATTGGCTTGTTTCGATGACGCGCCAAGCTCCGACCATATCGTCATATTGACAACCAGGCGGCGATAAGTCAACCTCTTGACGGGGGTATCTGTGGGCACGTTGAAGCAACGGGTGTAGACTATCCATACTTACCTCCTTCTTGCGTTTGATTTCTGGACTAGTTCATCTTCCTCTGTATAGTGCCTAACGATAAGCTCAGCGGCGCGAGGTACGAGCGTCCGCTGAAGCGGCTGGTTGGGCATTATACTGCATCTATACGGCTACGGCTTCAAAAGCTACATTGAGAGGTTCTGTCTTGGATAGAGAGTAATTTAATTTTTCAAATCCAATCACTTGCCCTGACTTATTTTTCATCAAAACGACTTCATCGCCAGTTTCTTCACATATATATTCATCCTGTGATTC
>JALTHV010000327.1 GCA_027004315.1 Deltaproteobacteria bacterium | reverse complement strand
GACCTCCAGGAGATACTGGGTCTCGATCGGCCTTCAGGGCGTCTTCAACGGCTGAAATGGCCTCTGATATCTGGGACAGTCGCCCTGTGCGTGCTCATTGTCGCTTACATCTGGCTCAGCTATGCCAGGGGAAAGGTCATTCAGTACAAGACAGAACCGGCACAGAGGGGCAATCTGACAGTCAGTGTCTCTGCCACTGGTAGTCTTGAGCCCACCAACCAGGTAGATGTAGGGATTGAGGTCTCTGGGACGATTGAGTCCGTGTATGTGGACTACAACGACAGGGTCAAGGTGGGTCAGGTCCTGGCCCGACTGGATACCTCAAAACTCAGGGCCCAGGTCCTGCAATCAAAGGCGGCATTAAAGGTGGCCCGTGCCAGGCTGAGGCAGGCACAGGCCACGCTCCGTGATGCAGAAAGGGACATGAAGCGCCTGACCCATGCCTGGAAAATGAGTCATGGAAGGGTGCCTTCACAAAAGGAGCTGGACGCAGCGCAGGCAAGACTGGACAGTGCCCGTGCCGATGTCACCAGCGCAGAGGCAGAGATTGACCAGAGGCAGGCCACGCTGGACCTCAATGAGACCGATCTCTCCAAGGCAACTGTATATTCCCCGATCAATGGCGTTGTACTAAGACGTGCAGTGGATCCAGGCCAGACCGTGGCCGCTACATTCCAGACGCCCCTGCTCTTCACCCTGGCAGAAGACCTGACCAAGATGGAGCTGCATGTAGATGTAGACGAGGCAGATATTGGCATGGTCAGGCCAGGTCAAAAGGCCACCTTTACTGTAGATGCCTATCCCGATCGCACCTTTCCTGCTACTATTACCCAGGTACGTTTTGGCCCCAAGACCGTTGCCGGTGTTGTGACCTATGAGACAGTAATGAAGGTAGATAATTCCGAGCTCTTGCTACGGCCAGGCATGACGGCCACGGCCAATATTGTGGTCAAACACCTATCTGATGTCTTGCTGGTACCCAATGCCGCACTGCGTTTTGTTCCGCCCGCACAGAGTAAATCTGGATCCTCTGGTGGTGGCCTGGTAGGTAGGCTCTTGCCGCATCCACCACGCTCTATGTTGACAGAGGTACGAAAGAAACTCAAGGGCAGAAGACGACGTGTCTGGACCATACGCAACGGACGTCTCTATCCTATAGAGATCACTATTGGTGTAACTGACGGCACCATGACTGAGGTAAAAAAAGGCGCAATACAACCAGGTATGCCCCTGGTCGTCGATGTCATCATGAGGTCCTGATATGGGTATAGACCACTCCTCTGATAACCAGGTCCTGATCCGGCTTCAGGGCATAACAAAGGTATATGGGAGAGGAAAGGCCGCTGTGCAGGCCCTGCATGGGATCGATATGTGTATCAGGGAAGGTGAATTTGTTGCGGTCATGGGTCCAAGCGGTTCTGGCAAGAGCACCTGCATGAACATCCTGGGATGTCTCGATATCCCAACTACTGGCAGCTATTACTTCAGAGGCACTGAAATAGGCAGACTAGACCGTAAGCAGCGTGCACTGTTGCGCCGTTACTATATCGGTTTTGTATTTCAGGGATTCAATCTCTTGAATCGGACCTCGGCCCTGGAAAACGTTGAGCTGCCCCTGATCTACCGTGGTCTACCGATAAATGAACGAAGGAGGCTGGCCAGACAGGCCCTGGAGTCTGTGGACCTGAAGGGCCATGATGACTATACTCCTGGCGAACTCTCCGGCGGTCAACAGCAGCGGGTGGCTATTGCCAGGGCTATTGTGACCCATCCAGCGCTTCTCCTGGCCGATGAACCCACGGGCAACCTCGATTCTGTGCGCAGTAGAGAGATCATGGAGCTGTTGACCAAGTTCAACCGCGAAGAGGGCATCACTATTGTCATGGTGACGCACGAACCAGATATGGCCAGATATGCCGGACGTATCATCCACTTCAGGGACGGGCTGGTAGAGACAGATGCTGTGGAATAGCTTCTTACTGGCCCTGAGAACGATTCGCCGTAATGCCATGCGCTCCTTCCTGACCATCCTCGGTATTGTCATTGGTGTGGCGGCCGTCATCATCATGGTTACACTGGGTCAGGGTGCTACCCTTAAGGTAAGGCAACAGATCTCCAGCCTGGGCAGCAATCTGCTTATTATCAGCCCAGGCAAACGAATAGGTCACAGACGGGTTG
>JALTHV010000326.1 GCA_027004315.1 Deltaproteobacteria bacterium | reverse complement strand
GGGGGAATATGATCGGTTACATCGAAGTTGCCATGACTTATTGAGAACTTACGATTTAGGGACTGTTGGGTTAGAGATGGCCTTTTTGAGGGCAGCCATATGTACCTCTCCTGCAAAGTGTAGGGGGCTCTTGCCCGATATGGGGTCAAAGGTCGAGGGGCTGACTTTGCAGAGAAACTGAATTTCTCTTCCAATAGTGTCTATTGCCCTTTCCACAGGTACCCCGATTATCCTGGGGATGACCTGCCAGGTAGCACCGCATGAGGCCCCACGCCTTACCTGTAGTCCTGCAATGCGTCCGTCTTTTATCTCAGCCCTGTATTCAGGCAGGCCAAACTGCTCTCCATAGGGACCAAGGCCCCTTTTGCGCCCAAGACCACAGCAAGTAAAGGGACAGATAGCCCCTGGTATGTGTTGCCCAGAGGCTATCACAGGTATCCCACGGGCCACACAGAGCTTGACAAGATATTCAGACAGGTCCGGGTGCCTGAGGAAGTTGAGGACCAAATCACCCCCCAAATCCTCAGGGATAAATTCCTCGGGTTCATCAATTATTCCCTGTAAGACAGGTGGGATGTCATAGAACCGTTCTATCTCAATATCTCGACCATAGGTCTCTATCCCAGCGGCCTTACAATTTCCTGAGCCTCCCTCTCCAAAGATTACCAACTTGAAGGAGCGCCTCTTTTTGTCGTCTAAAGTCATATGATACCTGCCTGACAAGATATAATAGTTCCAATTGAATTAAAGTGTACCCCATTGTCAAGACAAAAATGCGTTATCTAGGCTATAAAAATTTTAGTGTGCTTCCATAATATGAGGGTGCTTCGGTCTCAAAGACTGCCCTCCTGTCCGCTGACCTGAAAAATCCAATGGTTTACATTTCACCATAAGGAATCTATATACCAATCTCAGAGTCTCATAAAGACATCAGATTACCAATATTGGCGTCGGGATAATTCCCCTATTTTTACAGAAATGACGCCAAAAAGTCCTTTACAAGTCTCTTATGATATTGGTATGATACAAAATTGATGGTTCCGTAAAAAATCCAAAATATCACGCAAAGTTGCCAAGGCGCAAGGCTTTTTCTTTTAATGACAATAGATTGCCTTTGCGTGAGAAAAAGACTTTTTGCGAGGACATCAAAATTAATTTGTAATTTCTCAATAATGGGATGGTACAGCGTTCTCCCTTCTGTGCACTTTTTGGAGGCTACAAAGTGAAAATAGTATATGACCCGGATATACCGGCTACACTCTATTCATCTATTCAAAAGATAATAAAAGAGTCAGTAACGACCCCTTGCCCCTGTGGATGTAAAGAGATCTATGTCTCACTCCAGAATGACAAAATAGATGTAAAATGCTACGATTGTGGCACCAGCTTTTTCGAGCTAGAGGTAGAAATAGGTGAAGAAACGGTTGTTCACTGAATATCTATTCCCTTTGATCCCTACTCTAATGTCTTCCTGGCAGAATCATCCATTTCCCCCTTTGGTTGAGGTTGATCTGTTGCCTCTTTGTGTTGGCTCAAGATATAAAGACCATGTACAGGAAAGGGGAGTGTATAGTTATGGATTTCTTCGAAGTGGATACACCCGACATCTCCGTCTTCCGGGATTTCAGATAGGGGAATGAGCCCGAGAGGAATAGGGAATTGCAAGGGACGTGAATTGATTGCAGATAGCCTAGAGATATAGCGTTTTTTCATATAGTCTATTACCATATCTCTTTCCTCTAAAGTAAACGACTCCAAAAGGACCTTGCGGCTACCCAGGGGATCAGAAGATATATTTTTGTCTATTGGATCCCCCAAGAGCTTTGTCCAGTCATAAGATTGGGCATCCCTGCTGTCTTCACAATCCGGCCGGAAGAGGTGCACCTCTACATATTTATGCCCCCTGAAGGTCTTTATAACCATAGAAATCGCATAGCCCTCCTTTACTGGCAATGGATAGCTGGGTGTGATGATATTAAGCCTCATTATTTCCTCCTGTGATTTCTGATGACTTCGTAAAAGAATCAAAAATATGTAACTTCTCAATAAGTTGGGGCATCATTTTTGGTAACCGATCATATTCCCCCCGGCCAGCGGTAGCTTTTTTCAGGGTTTCAGGAGCATCGCCTGATGCACAAGATCAGGGCACTCTGCCCATTAATCCGCACTGAAACCCTG
>JALTHV010000325.1 GCA_027004315.1 Deltaproteobacteria bacterium | reverse complement strand
AACTACAGGGCTAACGCAAATCGTTTCCAAAAGAAGCACCCTGTGATCAGTTACATCGAAGTTGCCAGGATTTATTGATAACTTACGCCCAGACACAATTCTGGATTCTAACCTGGCTGCTGCATAATCTGGGATGAAGCATATTGTCATAGTGAATTCTGGATGTTAGATTGATGTCTATGAAATTTGAACCTAAATGGCTGGCATGGGAGATAACCCGGCGATGTAACCTCCATTGCGTACACTGTAGATCTTCATCAGAGCTCACTGCCAAAGAGCACCCGGACTTCCCCACTTCAGAGGCCTTCAGGATCCTGGACGATATAGCGAGTTTTTCTAAACCGGTAATAGTCCTGTCTGGGGGAGAACCCCTGATGAGAAGGGATGTATTTGAGATCGCCCGGCATGGTGCAGAAAAGGGTCTGAGGATGTGTCTTGCCACTAATGGCACCTTTGTGACTCCGAAGGTCTGTAGCCGGATCAAGGATTCCGGTATATGTATAGTATCTCTGAGTATGGATGGAGCCACGGCCGAGGTCCACGACAACTTCCGGCAGCAGCCAGGTGCATTCAAATCAATGGTCAATGCAGCTCGACTCTTCAGAGAGAACGGCATACCCTTTTTGATCAATTCTTCGTTTACTCGAAGGAACCAGAAAGATATCCCCTCGGTCTACAGATTTGCCAAGGAACTGGGGGCTACTGCCTGGTATATGTTCATGATAGTGCCTACCGGACGGGGGGGGAAGATCATGGATGAGCTCATCTCTGCAGAAGACTATGAGTCTATCCTTAAGTGGCACTACGAGATGGAAAAGGGAGAGAAGGAACTCCTTGTCAGACCTACCTGCGCCCCGCATTACTATCGAATCCGACTCCAGATGGCCAAGAAGGAGGGCATAACACTGAGGCCTAGGAGCCTCAAGTTTTCTACTGGCGGCTCTAAGGGCTGTCTGGCAGGCCAGTTGATTGCATTTATAAATGTAGATGGAGATGTGCTTCCCTGTAGTTATTTCCCATTATCGGCAGGAAATATACATGAGCACAGATTCAGGGAAATCTGGATGGAGAGTCCACTATTTAAGGAACTCAGAGACTTCTCCTGTTACAAGGGACGGTGCGGTTCCTGCGAGTATATCCAGGTCTGTGGAGGGTGCAGGGCCAGGGCCTATGCAGTCTACGGGGACTACCTTGCAGAGGAGCCTTTCTGTAACTATGTGCCCAGAAAGATAAGAGAGAAATCTCAAAGATCCGAGGAGGCAAGATGAATGAGGCCTTTTTGAAGGCCTGTAGAGGTGAAGCGACAAGGCCTGTACCGGTTTGGCTCATGAGGCAGGCAGGGAGATATCTCCCTGCCTATCAAGAAATCAGAGAAAAGATAGATTTTCTTACCCTGTGTAAGACACCAGAGCTTGCTGCAGAGGTCAGTGTACAGCCTGTAGATATATTGGGGGTCGATGCAGCTATACTCTTTTCTGATATACTGATTCCAGTCGAGGCCATGGGCATGGGGCTTGACTTCTATGAAGGGGAAGGGCCTGCCTTGACTCCTCCCATAAGGACAGAGAAGGACCTTAAAGGGCTTCGATCAATAGACCCTGCTGTCGATGTGCCCTTTGTGCTCGAAACCGTACGGATCTTGAAGAAGGAGCTCAGCAATAGGGTCCCATTGATAGGTTTTTCGGGTGCCCCCTTTACCCTCGCGGCCTATATGATAGAGGGAGGCACCTCCAGGAGTTTTGCGAATACAAAGAGGATGATATTTGAGTCCCCATCGCTCTTTTCCCCTCTCATGGATCTTATTACTGAGGTAACCATTTCCTATCTCAGGGCACAGATTGAGGCAGGGGTCCAGGCCATACAGATATTTGACACCTGGGCAGGGATCTTGACTAAAGAGGATTACAGTAGATATGCCCTTCCGTATGTATCCCGCGTCTTTAAGGGACTTGAGGGGTTAGGGATACCAGGGATCTATTTTGTCTATGACGGGGGACATCTGCTTGAATCCACACCTGGATCAGGCGCTGATGTCATAGGGCTGGACTGGCGCACAGACATGGAGACTGCAATATCGAGGCTTGGACCAAATGTTACCGTGCAGGGAAACCTGGATCCATGCGACCTGTTTATGCCAGAGGATGAGCTGAGGGCCAAGGTAGATTCCATACTGCGTCAGGGTCAAAAGGCCAAGGCCCATATCTTTAACCTGGGTCATGGCATCTTGCCTGAGATATCCTATGAAAAGGCCAGGCTGATGGTAGATCTGGTACACGAATTGTCAGCCTGATGATAGGTAACTGTTCACATTCCCCCCGGCCAGTGGTAGCCTTTTGAAGGGTTTCAGGAGCATCGCTTGATGCACAAGATCAGGGCCTCTGCCTATTAATCCGCACTGAAACCCTTCAAAATGCTACCACTGGCCGGAGACATGGACGGTTGCAACAGGGGGGTGTGAACGGTTACATTTCAGGAGCAGCTTGGTGGACAAGATCAGGGCACACTGCCCATTAATCCGCACTGAAATCCTTCAAAATGCTACTGCTGGTCGGGGACGTGAATGGTTGCAACAGGAGGGGGGTGTGAACGGTTACGATGATAGGGATAGTCTTTCTTAATATGGGGGGGCCAGACTCCCTGGAGACAGTGAGGCCCTTTCTCTATAACCTCTTTTCAGACCGTGAGATTATTCAATTAGGCCCTTGGTTTATGCAACCCCTTATCGCCTGGTCTATAGCCAGGCGCAGGGCCCCGAAGAGTCAGGCCGCGTATGCAAAGATCGGAGGCAAGAGTCCCCTTGCGTCAATAACTATGGCACAGGCCAGGGCCGTTGAGCAGGTATTAAACCAGAGGCAGCAGGAAGAGGTCTCCTGCCTCACAGGGATGAGGTACTGGCATCCGCGGACCCCGGACGTCCTGGCCAGAATGAAAGAGAGGGGCATTTCAAGGGTACTGGGGTTCTCTCTCTATCCCCAATACAGCAAGGCCACCAATGGTTCCTCTATAGCTGAATTTGAAAGTTGTGCCAAAAAAATGGGGCTCGAAACCCAGGTCATTGACAGCTTTCCGGACCATCCGGGCTATATTGCGGCCCTGAGAGATGTCCTGCAGGAGGGTCTAAAAAAGATAGGAGATAAGGACAGATTTGCCCTGGTATACAGTGCCCACAGCCTGCCTAGACGCATGATAGAGGAAGGTGATCCCTATGTGAAGCACCTCCATCGCACCATTAAGGCCCTTGAAGAACTGACGGGCATCAAGGGCCATCTGTGTTTTCAGAGCAGAAGTGGTCCTGTGGCCTGGCTTGAGCCTGCAACTGATGTGTTACTGAATGAGCTTGCAGACAAGGGCCTTTCCTGCCTCCTGGTCATGCCTATAAGTTTTGTCTCAGACCATATCGAGACGCTCTATGAGATAGATATCCTCTATTCTGAGATGATGGCCAAAAAGGGGGTGTGCCTGGTCAGGACCCCTTCACTCAATGACAGGCCTGTGTTTATCAATGCTCTTTCTGACCTGGCGGAGAAGGGGTTAAAAGAGGCGGGATGGCTAGGGTAGTAATAGTAGGAGGCGGGATGTCAGGCCTGTCTCTTGCCTGGTTCCTGAAGGAATACAGGCCCGGCTGGGATGTCCTGGTGCTTGAGGCCGAAGCCAGGGCCGGAGGCAAGGCATGGACCGTGCAGGAAGAGGGCTTTATATGCGAAAAGGGCGTAAACGGCGTTCTTGATAACAAGCCTTCTACCCTTGCCCTTGCCACCAGGCTTGGGCTTAGACCCCTGAGGAGCAATGAGGCATCTGCGCGCCGTTTTGTTATAAAAAATGGACAGCTTGTTCAGATTCCCTCATCACCTATCCGTTTTTTGACCTCAAGACTGCTCTCTCTTCCAGGGCGTTTGAGGGTGATGGCCGAAATCCTGATACCAAGAGGTGACCTCACGAAGGACGAGTCACTGGCCGACTTTGCAAGGAGACGCCTTGGCAGAGAGGCCTTTGAATATCTCATAGGCCCCATGGCCATGGGGATATACGCCGGGGATCCGGAACGGCTGTCCCTTCGCAGCTGCTTTCCCAGGATCTATGAACTTGAGAGGGACTATGGCAGCCTGATAAGGGCCATGATCCGGCTCCAGATAGAGGCGAAGAAAAAGGGTACCAAGGGGCCTGGTGCCGGTCCCGGGGGCGTCCTCACCTCCTTTTCTTCAGGCATGAGTGAGTTGGCAGATACCCTCACCCAGGCCCTGGGTACTATGGTACGTCTGAATTCCCGTGTGACATCGATTTCAAGAAAGGGAAGCACCTGGAATGTCCATCTCTCTGATGGAGAAGGGCTTGAGGCCAGCCACCTGGTGCTGGCGTGCCCTGCCTGGGCCGTTTCAGAGGTCCTTAAAGAGACTGCCCCGGATATTGCCCATCTCGCAGCAGGGATAGACTATCCGCCTATAAGTGTTGTATGTACGGGTATTAAAAAAGGATCTGCTGAGAATTCTCTGGATGGATTCGGATTTCTTGCCCCAGGTCCTGAGAGACGCTCGATCCTCGGGAGCCTATGGGATTCCTCTATCTTCCCTGGCAGGGCCCCTGAAGGCTATCAACTGGTCAGGACCTTGGTGGGTGGTGCAAGGACCCCGGATCTTGCCAGACTACCTGATGGACCCCTCGTGGACCTGGTGATAAAGGAACTTTCAGGACTCCTTGGATTAAAGGCCAGACCGGAATTTGTAAAGGTCTTTAGGTGGGAGGAGGCCATTCCACAGTATAATAAAGGACACCAAGCCCTTATCTCCGAGATTGAATCTGACCTGAAGGCCTATCCAGGGCTCTATATCAGGTGCAACTGGGTTGGAGGAGTCAGCCTCAATGACTGTATAGCAAATTCAGAGAGGCTTGCAAGACAACTTGGGGATCTATCATTGAATTTTATAGGTGACGAGCGGACCTCCATCAAGTAGAATATCTTAAGAACGCCAAGAAAACATTATGACCGCCGCTATTGACATCGTCAAAGCGCTTGTTGATACTATCATGCCCCTCTTCAAGCAGGGTAAGCCTTTCGACGATCTCACGGTCGGTTATCCTGGGGGCCTTTTCAACCGCAACAGCCCACATTGGGGCAACAAGATGGCTATTAAAGTAGGGGAAATGATCACCCTGCGTATAATTTGATCATAGGACATGCAGCAATTTTGTCAACAGAACTACCCTCCAGCAAGCTGCGGGGTGTCAAGAGGATAGAGCCTTGGGTAATCTTTTATTGGCCGGATTTTCTATTCCTGTCTATCGAGTTGATGACCATACCTGTCAGGATTTTGGGATAGAAATAGGTTGATTTGTGGGGCATTATAAGCCCTCTATCTGCAATCTCCAGGACCTGTTCAACGGGCGTGGGCCTCAGGACAAAGAGCAGATCCCTTTCGCCCAGGGCCTCAGAGGCCCCTGCCAGATCCACCGTGTATTTTATGGCCCCTTCTGCCTCTAAATCCTGGGGATTAAGTTGCAATATCCCCTTAATGACGGCCTCTTGTAACAGAATCACGTCGAGCCTTGACATAGCAGGATCTGAGCACGGGAATGACCCGTTTTGATTTACTGCCTTGAGCCACCAGATTTGGGCCCCCTTACTCCCTCCAAAGACTACCCCGAGTCCCCTCCTCTCCGGGCAGTTAGCTAGGCGCCGCGACAGCACGGCACACAGTTGCCCGGGCCCCAGATCCTCTCTTCCAGAGATCGTTTCGACTTCAAATATCCGAGATGCGGCAGACTCTACGGCCTTTAGATCCGGGGCCTCTGGCAGGGTAAGGATCCGGTGGACAGGAAGGACTATCTGACCAGGATCTTCTGCATCTACGAGATAGGCCATCAAGTAATCGTAGGGTCTTGAAGGGCCCTTCCCATAGAGATTTTGCATCTCCTCCCGGTATCTCATGGCAGTAGCATATCGGTGGTGACCATCAGCTATATAAAGTACGCTCTCTGAGAGGCCCTCCTGGAGAGATCTCAGGTTGTCTTGCCCGGTGATCTTCCAGAACCTATGGGTATTTCCTGCCTCATCCTTTATTGCATAAATTTCTTCCCTCTGAGATTCAGCCAGGATACGTGCGATGTCTGGATTGTGACGGTAGAGGACAAAAATCTGGCTGAATTGGGCCTTTGTAGCCTTCAGTAGACGAAATCGATCTTCTGTCACCTTGTTGAAGGTCTGTTCATGGGGCCTTATAACTCGATTCTCCCAGTCCTCTATGCGTATCAATGCCACAAAGCCTTTTCTGCAAAACCTGCCATCCGGAGTCGAAAAACTGATGTCATATGGATAGATAGCAGGGTGGTCTTCCTGGACCAGGATTTCACGTGACAGCCAGTCTTCAAATTCCGTTTTTGCGCAGGTATATCTATCTACCTTATGTATCCCACAGGATTTGGCTTTGGGTAGCTCAAGAGAAAAAATGTTGTATGGATTTATGGATACAAGCCTGTCTCGCTCTCCATCATCTACTACGTCATAGGGAGGGGCTATCAGATGGGCCATGTCTCCGGCCCGTTTCACATTATATCTTATTCCACGAAAGGGTAAAACGATTGCCATTACTTATACCTATAGTTTCTATTTCTGATTCAAGACCTATCATACAGGAGGATCTTCACCCGTAACCGTTCATACCCCTCCTGTTGTAACCGTTTAC
>JALTHV010000324.1 GCA_027004315.1 Deltaproteobacteria bacterium | reverse complement strand
CGGTAAATCCTGTATATCCTGTCTAATTGGCAATATGAAAACGAACTCAGGTCGCACAGTTTTATTGAGAAGTTACTTATATTAACGATAATCTACTGGAATTATAAAAAAATCATTCTGTTCGGCATTTGAAGTGCATAATTTGCACAGTACGAGGTCAAGTAACCCTCCACGACTTGAAACGACACGAACTTAAGGAAAGATGCTGACTAACGGAGAGCTTAGGGGCCGACAAGATCGCAAGCCAAAGGCGCAGCTGGATTGGCGGTCTCCTGCAGCGGCTGGTTCGGCCTAATTATGTCAATTTTGAGAGATAAGATTATGCTGAAAAAAGTCCCTTTTTGTGGTCTCCTGGTCTCGATTCCTGGAACCTAAAAATGGATCAAAAAGGCTTATTGAGAATTAATCCCAAGTAATAGGGGTATTTCTGTCTTTTTATGGTTTGAAGTGGCATTTTTCCACCTTTTCCAGCTGTTTTATTGCAATCTGAGCATATTTTCTCTCCTTTTTGTGTATTATACGATATTTTGACATACCTCTCCCCTAAATTCCCTGTTTCGGATCTCTTTAGAGGAATCTGTTCTGTTATGTGTGTTGCAAAGCACCTTATTTCGATTCCAGAATGGATCTTGTACGCTTCCTCTGGTATTACTGGCATTATATCTTCTCTAAAGACTTCAGCCCACGATTCTTTTAACCGCTCTCTGAGTTTATCTGGAAGATAAGATGCATTTGAAATATAGTAAGCTGAGCACTATTTAGTCTAAACATTAACTGTTACTCCAGGATAAATCTCCTAATTGAAATATTCAATGTAACTTAAAATTATAACTCTATTATATAAAGGATATACAATTATTCAAGTATGTCAGTATTGATTAACTCTGACTTTTTGCGGTATAATCAATCATGGAAAGAATAGAAGACCTTCTTCGAAGACGCAGAGAGAAGGGCCTGCTGAGGGTCCTTCGACCAGCAGAGTTCAGGAAAGAAGGCCTGATCTATTTCAAAGAAGGGAAATATCTTGACCTTTCCTCAAATGACTATCTTGGGCTATCAGGTCACCCAAAAATCAAAGAGGCATCGCAGAGAGCCATCCGGGAATTAGGGACAGGCTCTTCTGGCTCCAGGCTATTGAGCGGGGATTTGGATATTCACCATCTCCTGGAAGAAAGGATAGCCAGATTCAAGGGCAAAGAGGGCGCCTTAGTCTTCAATTCTGGTTACCAGGCCAATATAGGTCTTATAAGCTCACTCTGTGGAAGAGGAGATGTTGTCTTTTGCGACAGATTGAGCCATGCCAGTATACTGGATGGGATAATACTGTCCAGGGCAAGGTTTTTTCGTTTCAGGCATAATGACTTAGATAGCCTGGAATATCTGCTCAAGAAAGAGAGATATAAGTTCAGGAATTCTCTAATAATTACAGAGACAGTATTCAGCATGGATGGAGACATAGCCCCTCTTAAGGAAATTGTTGAGCTAAAAGAAAGATATAGCTGTCTGATTATGGTAGATGAGGCACATGCTACAGGGATCTTTGGCAAGACAGGTGCAGGGATAGCGGAGGAAAAAGATGTCACAGATCATATTGATCTGATAATGGGGACATTCAGCAAGGCATTGGGTAGTTTTGGTGCATACCTGGCCTGTTCAAACAGGATGAAAGAATATTTCGTAAACACAACCAGGAGTTTTATATATTCTACGGCCCTGCCACCGGCCGTAATAGCAGCCAATATAGCCAGTTTAGATGTAGTAAGGGATGAACCCTTCAGGCGAAAGACCCTCCTGGAAAATGCAGCCTATTTCCGCAAGAAACTCCATGGACATGGATTTAAAGTAAGAGGGTCATCTCAGATTGTCCCCTTCATTATTGGAGATACCCAAAGGACAGTCTGTCTGAGTGACAGACTCAAGAGAAAAGGCTACTGGGCCTTACCCATACGCCCGCCTACAGTTGGAGCGGCTGACTCCAGGCTGAGATTTTCACTGACATATTATCATACTAAAGGTCTATTAGAGAGACTTGTAAATGATATCTGCAAAATCTACAGCACCCTGTAATCAGTTACCAGCTATAAGATTTAAAGATATCTATAGGGGTTATCGAGACTGGATTGTGCTCATTCCCGGTTGGGCCTCAGATTATAGAATCTTTAGGACCTTAGACCTAAGCTTTAAT
>JALTHV010000323.1 GCA_027004315.1 Deltaproteobacteria bacterium | reverse complement strand
ACAAGCAATATCCTGTAGGATCCTCCCATATCCCTCAGGCCATCCATGACAGGGCCCACAACTTCCTTATCGAAGCGCTCTACAGCCAGGACCTTTTCCCGGACATTACCCATATGACCTGCCTCATCCGGGGCCTCAACATGCACGAGCACAAGGGTCTTTTCCTTTAGTGCCTTTAGAGCCGCGTCTGCCTTTGCCCTATAGTTGGTATCCAGATAACCAGTGGCCCCAGGGACATTGATGATCTCCATGCCTGCCCATACCCCCAGGCCCCTTATGAGATCAACTGCAGACACCACAGCACCGTCTATATCATAGAGCTGCGATAAGGTCGCCATCACTGGCCTCCGACCCTGTCCCCATATCCAGAGGGAATTTGCGGGCAACTCCCCTCTGGCCTTCCTCTTCTCGTTTACAGAATGACGATGGAAGAGGCTGATGGCCTTGGTAAAGAGGTCATAGAGGAGTGGCTCTTCTTCATAGACATGCCATGCCTCGCTTACATCCCTTCCGGTAAAGTCATGGGGAGGAATAGTGGAAATACCCTCAGGACCGCCACGCCAAAGCAATAGATTACGATAGCTTACTCCGGCAAAGAGACTGAAAGAACGGCTGGATACCAAGGGGGCCAGATCTCCTATGAGTATGTGGGCCTCTTCAGTACTTATATGACCGGCACTGTAATCTACCATATAGACCCTGCCTTCTTGGAATCTCAAGGTGACCAGGTTGCACCTGAAGGCCACGTCCTCTGGATTCATATGTACTCCCAGGGCAGCGGCCTCAAGGGGTCCACGGCCAGTATAGAACTCCTTGGGCGAATAACCCATAAGGGACATGTTGGCCACATCGCTCCCTACGGGATATCCCTCTGGCACAGTACGTACTCTCCCCAGTTCTCCCAGTCTGGCCAAGCGATCCATGGCAGGCGTCCTCGCTGCCTCCAAAACAGTCTTGCCTCCCAGATCGTCGATTGGAAAGTCTCCCATCCCGTCTCCAACCAGAATTATGTACTTCGAGGCCGGAAGCTCCATCCGGGGTATGTCTTGTTCCAGAGTAGTCTCGGCAATATCTTTTTTCTTGTCCTCGATCACGGTTTGACTCCTTTTTTAGACATTTTCTCCAAGGATCTGAAGATCCTCTATACGGATGACCATGGTCTTTCCTGAAATTACATCCAGTGCATCTATTTCCTTCAGGGCCTGTCGTACCCTGGCTTCATTGGCCCTATGTGTAAGCATTACTATAGGAACTGACACCTCCTTACCGTGTCCCTTCTGTACCACTGATGCTATGCTGATACCCAGATCCCCGAGGACACCGGATATCCTGGCAAGGACCCCTGGCCGATTTACAGCAGAAAACCGGAAATAGTAGCGTCCTACCAGGGAATCCATCGGATTCTTTTTCAGAGGGATCAGGGCATCACATGGAAGCCCCAAGGCCGGCACCCTCCCAATAGTCCCCTTGGCCAGATTTCTGGCTATATCCACTACATCAGCCACCACTGCACTACCTGTAGGCATCTGTCCTGCCCCCAGACCACACAACAACACACTCCCTACTGAATCGCCAACGAGATAAAATGCATTGTATGCCCCATCGACCTGTGCCAATGGGTGTCCTGACGGGATCATGGTAGGATGGACCCTGAGTTCGAGCCCATCATCGGTATTTCTTGCAATAGCAAGGAGCTTGATCCTGTATCCAAATTCCTTTGTAAAGGAGACATCCAGGGGTGAAAGCCTGGATATGCCCTCGGTATAGACATCTGAGAACTCAATCAGGTTACCAAAAGCCAGGGTGGCTATAATGACGAGCTTGTGGGCCGTATCTATACCTTCTATATCATAGGTGGGGTCTGCCTCGGCATAGCCCAGGGCCTGGGCCTCTGCCAAGACGTCTTGAAAGGCCATACCCTCATTGGTCATACGGGTAAGTATATAGTTGGCAGTCCCATTCATGATTCCCATGACGGTATGAAAACGGTTTGCAACAAGGCCCTCTTTAACTGCCTTTAGCACAGGTATGCCACCACCTACACTGGCCTCAAAGCCAACTTCAACGCCATGAGCTGCTGCTGCACGGAAGATCTCATGGCCATGGGTCGCAAGCAGGGCCTTATTTGCCGTGACTATATGCTTCCCCTTCTGAATGGCCTCAAGAAGAAAGGTCTTGGCCGGCTCAATGCCACCTATAAGCTCGATAAATATGTCCAGCTCGGGGTCATCAAGGAGAGACCTTACATCGGTAGTAAGGATCTCCGGGGGTATAGGGAAGCCCCTGGAAGTAGTAATGTCCTTATCACAGATCCTTGCAAGCCTTATCCTGACACCGGTGCGCTGTTCAAGGAGCCCTGACTGTTCCTGGAGGATCCTGGCCGTCCCGCTGCCAACGGTCCCAAGACCCAACAGACCTACATTTATAGCATCTTTCATGGGCTATTACTCCATTACAAAATTCAATTTCTTACCTATTCTAAACACTTAGAGGTTATGAGGCAAGTAGGAGGACCTTTTAGATTATAGGTTATAGGCTATTAGGCTAAAATACTAAAAAGCTGATAGGCTAAAGGGGTTGTGCTTGCCCCTTGATCCTTATCAGATTAACCTGGATCGGCTATGAAACCTGAAGATCTCTTTCCCTTAGTGAGAAGACCAAGCCGTTACCTGGGCACCGAAATCAATGCCAGACACAAAGATTGGGATGAAGCAGACCTCAAGATGGCCCTCATCTTTCCTGATCTCTACGAAATAGGGATGTCTCACCTGGGGCTTCACATCCTCTACCATATAGTCAATGAGATACCCTGGGCCTTGGCAGACAGGGCCTATTGTCCAGATCTTGACCTTGAAAGACTCCTAAGGGCCAAAAAAGTGCCGCTCTGGGGCCTGGAAAGCCGGCATCCCCTGAGTGACTTTGATGTCATTGGCATAACCCTTCCCTATGAACTCTGTTATAGCAATATACTAAGTATCTTAGACCTTGCAGGCATACCTGCCTGGGCAGAGAAAAGGAGCGACCCAGGGTGGCCCATAATACTTGGGGGAGGGACCTGCTCAGTCAATCCCGAACCAATCGCCGGGTTCTTTGATGCCATCCTGGTAGGAGATGGAGAAGAGGCCCTGCCTGAGATCCTGGGCATTATAAGAGACTGGCGAGGGACTGGAGGCAGCAGGGATGAGGTGCTTACTGCACTTTCCCATGTAGAGGGCATCTATGTGCCAGGCCTTTACAGGCCCAGATACCTCAAGGACGGCTCCTTTACTGCCCTTGAGCCCCAAAGGCCGGGGATAGGGACCGTAAGGCGCAGGGTGATACCTGAGCTGGATCGGGTCCCCTTTCCAACCCGTCCTCTGGTCCCGTACATGCAGATAGTCCACGATCGCCTGGGAATAGAGATAGCCAGAGGTTGTACACGCGGGTGCCGTTTTTGCCAGGCAGGTACCATCTATAGACCTGTACGTGAACGTGCGCCTAAAGAGGTCCTTTCCCTTACAGAACAGGCAATTGCCGCATCCGGATGGGAAGAGCTCTCTCTGCTTTCCCTGAGTACAGGTGACTATGCCTGTCTCCTGCCTCTCCTGAATATCTTGATGGACAGATACGTGCCAAGACACATTGCATGCTCTCTTCCTTCTCTCCGTGTAGGGACACTTACGCCAGAGATCATGTCCCAGATACAGAGAGTAAGAAAGACCGGATTTACACTGGCACCGGAGGCAGGGAGTGAGAGGCTGAGGAGGGTAATAAACAAGGGCATTACAGAAGGAGACCTCATCCAGACAGCGGCCCAGGCATACGGGCTGGGCTGGAGGAATATAAAGCTCTATTTTATGATAGGCCTCCCGACAGAGACCACGGCCGATGTACTGGAGATAGCCAGGCTTGCAAAGAGGGTCGTTGCCAGCGGATACAGAGGCAAGAGGAGCAGAAAGGCCGTTGTCAGCGTGGGCACCTTTGTACCAAAATCCCACACGCCCTTCCAGTGGGAACGTCAGATCTCTATCCAGGAGTCCAGAGAGCGCTTCAGAATGCTCAAAGACAATCTCAGGGGCCGGGCACTCCACTTTAAATGGCATGACCCCCGCCAGAGTCACCTGGAGGGTATCTTTTCCAGGGGAGATCGCAGGCTCTCGAAGGTCCTCTACAGGGCATGGAAGATGGGGGCCAGGCTGGACGCCTGGAATGACCGTCTGAGGCTGGACCTCTATAGAGAGGCTGCATTACAAGAGGCAGTTGACCTGGAGAAATATCTTGAGGCAATCGATATAGACGCCCCTCTACCATGGGATCATATCTCAATCGGTGTGAGCCATGATTTTCTGCTTAAAGAGAGGGAAAATGCCTGGAAAGAGGTCTATACCCCGGATTGTAGACAGGGGAAGTGCCAGTCCTGCGGTGTATGCGACTTCAAACGCATCCATCCCGTGGTCCACAGAGGCGAGGGATCCCCTACTCCTTTTTCTGCAGAGCTACCGGATCGCCGGCCTCTTGGCCACAAGTCCACGCAGGCAGATATGGACAACCCAATTACCTATCACTTAACCTTCAGTAAGCTGGGAGAGGCCAGATTTCTGGGACACCTGGAGGTAGTAAATATCCTACACCGGGCAGCAAAGAGGGCACGGATCCCCATTGCCTATTCCCAGGGTTTTCATCCAAAGCCCCGCTTGTCTTTTGGACAGCCCATATCCCTGGGTATTGAGAGCCTGGCAGAGGAGTTTACGATTATCCTGACGGAATATATGAAGCCGGATCGCCTCAAGGCCGCACTCCTTAAAGAGATGCCTACGGGAATCGAGATAGGTCCTGTGGAGCTCATGGGTACCAAGACCCCTTTAGAAAGACAGAAGTCTGCAAGATATCTCATATATGTCCCCGGCCTTACAGGGCCTCAAGTGAAAGGCTCGATCAACAGGCTGAATTCAAGCCCAACATGGCCAGTGAAGAGGATACGTAAGGAAAAGGAGACTGTGACAGACCTGAAACAGGTCGTAGAATCTCTCTATCCGGTCACAAGAAGGGATATAGAAGATAGCTATACGATACCCTATCCATGGCCTGAAGATATAATGGACAGAGAGGGCACCTTTCTTGATCTGACACTCAGGTCCATCACCCGTTTTAATCTAAAGCCGACCGAGGTAATAGGATCGGTCCTGGGGCTTTCTGAAGAGGCGACAAAGATGCTGAGAATCCTCAGATATTAATCCACAGATTTCGCAGATTACACGAATTATGCTTTTCATTCAGACACCGGGATGATACCTGGACCAGGAACGTCTCTCTTTCTTGCGAAAGACTATCCGGATAGGGGTCTGCTCCAGCCCCAACTCTTTGCGGAAGTGGTTTGCCAGAAACCGCCTGTAGTTACTGGGTATCAACTCCGGATAGTTCGCAAATACCAGTAGAGTAGGTGGGTTGGCTGCCACCTGTGTGGCATAGTAGAGTCTTAAGTGGTGTCCCTTGGAGATGGGAGGAGTCCTCTTTGTTATGGCCTTCTGTAAGATGCGGTTGACACTGCCTGTAGTGGTTAACGTACTGAAATCCTGATAGACATCGTCTATTAAGGGCAAAATTCTATCCACGTGTCTCCCTGTAAGGGCCGAGATATTCAGGTGTGGGGAATAAGGGATAAATCGCTTGGTCTCCTGCAGCTCCAGGGACCTCCACTTCATTAGAGACCGGTCTCCCTGGACTAGGTCCCATTTATTGAACAGGGTAATGCATGCCTTTCCATATTTCTCTGTATAGCCAATTAACCGCTTATCCTGATCCGTAATCCCCTCAGAAAAGTCCATTACCACAAGGGCTATATCACAGGCATTGATGGCAGCTATTGCCTTAATGATACTGAATTTTTCGATTTTATTTTTGATCCTGGCCTTCCGCCTTATGCCTGCGGTGTCAGTAAACAGGATATCCCTCTTGTCAGGTCGCTCAAGGAGTGTATCTATGGCGTCCCTGGTAGTACCTGGGATATCAGTCACAATCATGCGGGGTTCGCCCAGCATCCTATTGAGTAAGGAGGACTTGCCTGTGTTGGGTCTGCCAGTCAGTGCCACCCTTATGGGCCGCCTTTTTTTAGGAGAGAGAATTAATTCTTCAGTCTCATTTAGTGGCCCGTAGACCTGCTCTAGCATATCTGCTACCCTTGTCATCAGGTCATTGATTCCTCTCCCATGTTCGGCCGAGATAGAGATGACCTCGACTACGCCTAGTTCGTAAAACTCGCTCACATAGGGCTCACGAAGTGCATTATCTACCTTGTTTGCTGCTATTATATAGGGTTTTTCGTATAGACGGGCCGCATTGACGACCTCAGTATCTGCCAGAGTAAGGCCCTCATTGGCGTCCATGACTATCACCAGGAGGTTGGATTCTGCTATAGCCTTTAGGCTCTGTCCGTGGACAATCCTAGACATCTGGTCCTGCTCAGGAGATCTGTCTATACCCCCGGTATCTATAATCTCCATTGTAAGGCCATTCCACCTGACCTCGGCATAACGAAGGTCTCTAGTGAGGCCAGGAGCGGAATCTATTAATGCATCCCGGGTCCGGGTGATCCTGTTAAAGAGAGTAGACTTTCCCACATTGGGGCGTCCTATCAGGGCAACCTTTGGTATCATTTTTTTCTGGCTTTAGGGCACATATTATTGTAAAGCTGAAAGCTGAAAGCTGAAAGCT
>JALTHV010000322.1 GCA_027004315.1 Deltaproteobacteria bacterium | reverse complement strand
ACTGCCTATGGTGTACCCTGTATCTCTGGCAAAGACAGCATGAAAAACGACACCACCTTTGGTGGAGTAAAGATATCCATACCTCCTACCCTGCTCTTTTCAGTGGTAAGCCGCATAGAAGATGTACGGTCTGCAGTGACCATGGATGCAAAACGTCCGGGTGACCTGGTATATGTCCTTGGAATTACATACCCGGAGCTAGGGGCATCTGAATACTATGCCAGGTATAATTATATAGGAAACAGGGTGCCAAGGGTGAGGATGAAGGACGCATTGGCCCGATACCAGGCCCTTTCAGGAGCCATGGCCCAGGGGCTTGTTGCCTCCTGCCATGACTGCTCTGATGGTGGACTGGGTGTCTGTCTGGCAGAGGTGGCCTTCAGCGGCGGTCTGGGCATGGCAATAGACCTGGATGCCGTGCCGGCCGAAGGTATCGAGCGTCTGGATACCCTGCTCTTTAGTGAGAGCCAGAGCCGCTTTGTTGTCACCATCAAGAGGGGGGACAGGCAGGCCTTTGAAGACATCATGGGAGACACTGGCTGGGCGATGCTGGGAGAGGTGACTGACACGCCTCTGCTGACACTTGGACATTCAGGAAAGATAGTGGTAAGAGAGTCCCTGAGTTCCTTGAAGCATGCCTGGAAGAGGCCGTTGGCCTGGTAGAAAAAGAGACCTAGGCCCATATACACTATGACCATTCCAGAGATAGAGGCCAGCAAGAAAGACATCCTGTCAGAAGAGGTATTACTGATAATTCACTCGGGAGAGATCCCTGAGATCGCATATCACGGTTCTATCTATTATCTTACTGAAGATCCTGAAGGCCCTCATCTTGCCCTTGAACCCAAGGATCTCGTAGCCCTTGAGAAGGCCGTTGTCCAGCGCTACAGGACCATCATACTGAGGGATATCACACCTGAGAACCGGGACAAGACTATCTACAGGGGATTAAAGAGGTGTGCAGTCAACTGGAAGCGCCTTGTTGCCTTTTCCACAAAAAAAGCCATAGATATCTCTTCCATACGTAGAGAGGTGGCTGGGGCATTAAAGGCCTTTCTGGCCCGGGAATCTATGGACGTAAGCTCTGGCAAGAGAGAAAGCTGCATAAATTGCCCTGATTCTACACTGATGGAGTTGGCATCAGACCTAGGCCTGCCGGGAGAAGAACTGCTCACATTGTTACCACGTAGTCTGAAACCAGAGACTATGAACCAGAGACCATGAACCAATATAGCAGCCGCAACAACAAATTGCTGGCCCTCCTGACCGCTGGTCTTGCAGGGCTGATTCTGGCCCTGGGCCTCAGGCTCTTCCTCCCCTTTTTTGAACCGATTACCTGGGCCATTATCCTGGCTCTCTTTTTTTATCCGGTGTACAGATGGCTGAGACGGATCCTGAGGGGGTCTGAAGGCCTGGCCTCTCTGGGAATGTGCCTCCTCATAATCGCATTTATCATAATCCCGGTCTTTGCCCTCCTGGGGAGCCTTACCTCAGAGGTAATAAGGGTCTATTCCGAGGTAGAAGATAACCTCCAGGCCGGCAACTTCACTATAGTGCCCAATAAAGAGAGATTTCCAATACTCAATAAGACCGTATCTCACGCCCTCAAGGCCCTCAAGACACATGAGGGAAGGGTCAAAGAGGCCCTGACAGATTTCTCAAAAAAGACAGGAGAATTTTTCCTGAGACAGGGGACGGTGGTGTTCAAGAATGTGGCCAGCATTATATTCGATGCCGCCCTGATGATTGTGACTCTCTATTACCTCTTTAGGGATGGAGAGCAGATGCTCCAGACCTTTAAAGACCTGCTGCCCCTGCCCAGACAGGACGTGGAAAGATTTGCAGGCCTCACTTCTGATGTGCTGTCTGCCACGCTCTATGGGAATCTGCTGACTACATTTATACAGGCAGGCCTTGGCATCTTTATCCTGTGGGTCCTGGGCTTCTCTGCCCCCCTGCTCTGGGGTATGCTGATGGGGCTTGCCAGCTTTGTACCAATGCTTGGGACCTCTATAGTCTGGATTCCAGCCACTCTCTATCTATTTGTTACAGGATTCTATCTCAAGGGCGCAATACTCCTTATTTACAGTGTCCTGATAATCAGCCAGATAGACTATTTCCTCAGGCCATACTTTATCAGTGGCAAGACCCAACTGCATACCCTCTTTCTCTTTTTCAGTATACTGGGAGGACTCCGCGTTTTTGGGTTTCTTGGATTTGTACTTGGGCCTATACTGATAGCCCTGTGTGTCTCTATCCTGGAGCTCTACAAGGTGAATTTTCTGGGCCGGACACCACAGGGTAGGCTATAGCCGTTAGCTGGATTTATTTTTACTTAACGACTGAGATATGCAGAATGAAATTCAAAAGCCAGGCTATCTGAAACTCCTTGAGAATGGAGAGCTGGAGCGGAGGGCCGACGAGGCCTGGAGGTCTATGGCACGTTGTGAACTCTGTCCCCACTGCTGTCGAGTCAAGAGGCTTAAGGGAGAAAAGGGTTTTTGCCAGACTACCGATCAGGTAATATTGGACAGCTATGGCCCACACTTTGGAGAAGAGGCCCCACTGGTAGGCAAAAAGGGCTCGGGCACAGTATTTTTTTCCTGGTGCAACATGAGGTGCCTATACTGCCAGAATTATGAGGTAAGTCACCTGGGCTCTGGTCATGCAATATCCAATGAATTCCTGGCCTTTTGCTTTCTGGCCCTGCAGGAGGATGGATGTCACAACATAAACCTCGTGACGCCTTCGCATGTAGTGCCTTTTATACTGAAGGCCCTGGTCCTCGCTGCCAGAGAGGGCCTCTCCATACCTCTGGTCTACAACACAGGGGGATATGACTCTGTCAATACCCTCAGGCTGCTAGATGGGGTAGTAGACATCTTTTTGCCAGATTTTAAATACTGGGACAGAGACGTGGGAAGGCGCCTGTCACATGTGCCTGATTACCCCCAGGTAGCAAGGAAAGCCATCAAAGAGATGCACAGACAGGTAGGGGATCTGGCAATAGGCCCTGACGGGATAGCAAGGAAAGGCCTGCTGGTACGGCACCTGGTCCTGCCTGGAGGACTGAGTGGTACAAAATCAATACTGAGATTTATAGCAAGGGAGATCTCTCTCAATACCTATCTGAATATAATGGATCAATATAGGCCCCATGGCGAGGCATATGACCATCCTCCACTAGATCGCAGGATTACACGGGAAGAATATGCCGATGCCTTAGGGGCAGCCAGAGAGGAGGGACTTAACAGGCTGGATAAGGGCAGGTGATTGCTTCTATGAGAAAGGTCTTTGTCATAGGGGATATCCACGGTTGCCTCGACAAACTGAGGGCCCTCCTTGACAAGATACCTATGGACTGGGGCAGAGATCTGTTGATCTTCCTTGGAGATTACATAGACCGTGGGCCAGATTCCCGTGGAGTGATAGACCTATTGCTTGACCTCAAAAAAGACCACGAGGGACATGTGGTATTCCTGCAGGGGAACCATGAGTGGATGTTTTCTAACTACCTCAAGAACAGACACTATGCCCTGTTTCTTATGAATGGTGGTCAAGAGACCCTTGACAGCTACCGGGGTGCAGATGGGAAGATAGAGGTACCTAAGAGCCACCGGGACTTTCTGGATCATCTGGACCTGTTCTATGAGACCAAAGACTATATATTCGTGCATGCAGGTCTGAGGCCCGGCGTCTCCATCTCTGATCAAGATCCGGAGGACCTTATCTGGATCAGGTCACCTTTTCTGGAATCCTCTTATGACTGGGGAAAGAGGGTCATTTTTGGTCATACACCATTTTTGCTCCCATTAATTGAAGAGAACAAGATAGGAATAGATACAGGGGCAGTATATGGCAGGACCCTCACCTGCCTGATACTCCCGGATCTTGATTTTATATCCGTCTGAAACGAGGTAACAGCACCTATGACTAGAGAACGTAAAAAGACCTGGAGAGAAATAGACAGTATGCGTGAAAAAGCCAGTGCCAGGAGAGGCAAAAAAAATGGACATAGCAGCCTTGAAAGGGCCCTTGAAGACCCAAAGTTGAAGGGATTATATCTCAAAAAGGCAGAGGAGCTCTTTATGGGCGTCAAGGGACGGCCTGAACACTCCAAAGACCTCATGGCTATACATAGCTCCTATGGTACCTCCAGGTTCATGTCCAGGGTCAGACACTATGTGGATACCTATGGAATGCCGGACGACTGGGGAGTCTTGCTGCTGCTCCTGGATCTGAAGAATGCGCCAGAGATAGTATGTAAGGCCATTGAGGCCCTGTGTGCCCTTATTGGAGAAAAGGGGCCTATTGAACAAAAGGGGCTCAAAAGCAAGCTGAAGGTCTTGAGCCTTACTGCGAGGGATCCGGATATACGGGAGACCGCGGAGGCACAACTGGCAGAGATTTCCTGAATGCCATGCCAGAGAAAGAGACAAGTACTTCCTGGGCCGAGCTTGTCGATGACTTTATGTCCCGCCTTGTGATAGATCAAGGGGCCTCTCCCAACACCCTGGATGCCTATAGCCGTGATCTCTTAAACTTTGTTGACTTTGCAGAAGGGCAGAAACTTGCCAATCCAGAGGATATAAATTCTAACCACATACTGGGGTGGCTGAAGTCCCTCAGGGACTCAGGGCTCTCTGCAAGGACGACTGCCAGGAAGCTATCGGCCCTCAGGAGCTTCTTTCGTTTCCTGGTAGAGGAGCACAATCTAGATTCCACACCCCTTGCCGTAATCAATAATCCCAGGATAGGGTCCTATCTCCCCAGGGTTTTGTCGGTATCTGAAGTAAATGCCCTGCTGGAACAACCTGATGTCACTAGACCTATTGGATTGAGAGACAGGGGCCTTCTTGAAGTCACTTATGCCTGTGGGCTCAGGGCATCTGAAGCAGTAGGGCTAAAACTCAATCAGGTAGACATAAAGGTAGGCTATGTAAGGATAATCGGCAAGGGAAACAAAGAACGTATAGTACCTATGGGAGAAATTGCCATAGAGTGGCTCACGCGCTATCTCAAATCCGGCAGGCCCAGGCTCCTGGGCAAGAGGGCCAGCTACTTTGTCTTTGTGGGCAGGGCGGGAAGGCCCCTCACCAGACAGAGGTTTTGGCAATTGATCAAGCAATATTCCAGATCCGCCGGCATAGACAGAGATATCTCTCCCCACGTACTCCGCCATTCCTTTGCGACCCATCTCCTGGAGAGAGGGGCAGACCTGAGGGCAGTGCAGATGCTCCTTGGCCATGCCGACATCAGCACCACCCAGATATATACCCATCTGGACATAGAGCACCTGCGCACTATCCACCGTAAGTATCACCCCAGGGGCTGAATGTCTGTAACCGGCTACATTTCCCCCTGGCCAACAGTGGCATTTTGAGGGGTTTCAGGAGCATCGCTTGATGCACAAGATCAGGGCACTCTGCCTGTTAATCCGCACTGAAACCCCTCAAAATGCTACCGCTAGCCAGGGACGTAAACGGTTATGTCAGGACTTATTGAAAGTTACTCTATTTCTCTCTCCAGGATCTCAGGCCACTCTTTATATTATTAAGGGCAGGATGGACCTCAAGGTCCTTTATAGCCCCTGTACTCTGTTGTACAAAGCATTTCATACCCTCTTCTCTCCCTACATGGATACCTACGCTAGATGCCAGGCCCGGACCGAGTTCAGTCTTATCCAATACTGTTGTCCCGGTACCATTACAAAATACAGGCTCTGAGTATGCAGTACCTGTCTCATAGTAAAAACCGTGCAGATAACTATTACCTCCAAAACCGCATATATCCGTATTGGGCACAAAGGTCGGGACAAGGACAATGCCTCCAAAGACCGAAGGCCTAGCCAGTACACGCTCCGAAGGACCAGATACAGACAGGCTCCTGAACCATCCATCTTCCTGCCGGACATCTGTTACTAATTCACCAAAATCCCCGTAATACGAACCATCTTTGTAGACAGCACCACCATCATTGACCGTATAGGGATCTGCATCAAACAGATTGTTCATATCCAGCTCGCAGGTTGAACTATAGTTATGATAATAGCTCTTGGTGCTGTTAGAGCTATTGAAAAAGGGATCTTTGATGCCGAAGAAGTACTGCTGGTCTGTACTCGATTTGTCATTATCATTGAAATAACGACCCGTACCAAAGTATATCCATGTATTATCTAGTCTATCCACACTCACTGCTGGAGGTGCAGTGATTGGTGCAGGGGAGTCAAAGAGACGAGACAGCAACCATGACCTGGTGTCATCATTGTAGTGCCCATTTATTGTGTCACCGTATGTACTGTTTCCTGCATCATCTACCCATGGGATGGCCACCTTGTATAGAGCGCCTTTCCAGTTACTCCCCAAGTTATATGCCTCTCCGATATATATGGCATCCACATTGTAATTGAGATCCTTGTCAAGGCTTGCCGGTCCACTCATAAAGGCCTTATCTTCACGGGTCTCAAAGAGCCAGTCATCACTGGCCTTTTTGTAAGGTATTCCAGTCTTTAGATCAACGACAAATATATGCCCCTTCTCAGTACTGGTTCCATCATAATCAGCCGGACCTGAACCAAATACAGCAAACCACTTGTCCTTTACCTTCAAGACCGCAGGATAAGAACTGGAAAAACCAAGACCCGAATAGTGTCTTTCCCACAGCAATCTGGGTGCCCTTGGTCTGGTCACATCTA
>JALTHV010000321.1 GCA_027004315.1 Deltaproteobacteria bacterium | reverse complement strand
CCACCGGATAGATACCCTGGGACTGCCTCAGGGCCTCTTCAGGATGACGGCCATTTCAGGCGGGGCAGTACTCTTTTTTGTCCTTATTGCCGTTTACAGCACGGTAAAGGCAAAGAGACTTTCCTGGCCGGGCCTCATCGCCCTTTTGGGGGCTGGGGTCATGACGACAGGCGGGGTCTTCTGTATGGGGAAACCGGTAGTTGATCGCATGAATACCGAAAAGTCCTTTGTCTTAGATATCAAGACATGGCTTGGGGAGCACCTGGATGCCGTGCCTGCCTATTACCGGGTGGGTGCGCACAGAAGGCCCGGATTGAGCTTTTATCTGGACCGAAGGCGACCCATTCCGGTCCTCAGAAATCAGGAAGACCTTGAGACCTTCATATCCCTGAATCCCTCCTGGGTTATTATCTGTATGAAAGAGGATGAAAAAGGGCTTCTTACATCCCTGGAATTATGCAGGGCCGGCTACCGGCAGCTAATGGCAGAGGCTGCATATCCCTGGGAAGGCTACCCCAATAAAGAGGATTTAGAGAAAAGAAAGAAATATGGGGCGTACTTTTGTCTCCAAAGGAAACTCGTGCCTTGAGATTGCCATAATCCGCAGAGAGTGCGGTAAGGGAAGGGGCGGGGCCGAACGATACTGTCACGGGCTCTGTATGGGTCTGAAGGACCTGGGCCACAGGGTCCTTCTCCTTGCCGAGACCTGTGACGAGGATCTCAGGGGATTCGTTGATTTCGTGCCCCTCAAGGTCAGTAAGATAAACTCAGTGACCAAAAACCTCTCTTTCCACCAGGCCGCCCAGAAGGCGCTCTTACGTCTTCCCAATGCGGTTTCCTATGCACTTTCAAGGACCTGGCCTGTGGATGCCTTTCGGGTCACTGACCCATTGCACGCCCATACCCTTGCCCTCAGGTACCGCTACCCTCTGAAAAGATTGTGGACAAAACTGAGTCCCAGACACAGGGTCCTCCTGGGACTTGAGAAGTCGGTTATATCTCCTGAAGGATGCAGATGTATCGTGACGATCTCTGAACTGGACAGGGACCTGGTCCAGAGGTATTACGGTGTGGGTCCTGAGAGAATACGTGTAATCTACAATGGGGTAGACCAGGATGTCTTTAGCCTTAGGGCCCGGCAGCGCCGTAATCTTGTTCGGCAGACCCTGGGTCTTGGCGAAGATGTCACGTGTTACATATTCCCTGCCATGGACTTCAGGAGAAAGGGCCTGTCGGTCCTGCTTAAGGCCCTGTCAAGGCTCAGCTTTCCCTGGGAGCTCCTGGTTGCCGGACAGGACAGGGATGCCCCGTTTCGGAAGCAGGCCTCAAGGCTCGGCATTGCCTCAAATGTCCATTTCCTTGGAAGACGCAGGGACATACAGGACCTCTTTGGTGCCTCTGATCTCATGGTGCTTCCAACTACCTACGATCCCTTTGGCAATGTACACCTTGAGGCCCTTGCCTGCGGACTTCCAGTGCTTACAACCGCCCAGGCCGGAGGGGCAGAGGTGGTGAGACCGGGGCAGACCGGCTATGTTATAAGGGACAGCAATGATGTAGATGAGCTGGTGGCCGCACTCATGGACTTTGAGTCCAGAAGGGGCCAGTGGCCTGAGTGGCGTGAACAGGCCCATATAAGCATTAAGCCCTTCACTCCCCAGAGAAATGCCATGCAGACAGCGGAGCTTCTCTCAGAACTGGCTGGAATGAGTCCCCACCGACATGACTAGAGCATAACCCCGGCCAGCGGTAGTATTTCGAAGGGTTTCAGGAGCATCGCTTGATGCACAAGATCAGGGCACTCTGCCTATTAATTCGCACTGAAACCCTTCGAAATGCTACCGCTGGCCGGGGACGTGGACGGTTGCAACAGGAGGGGGTGTGAACGGTTACACTAGAGCAGAGATAGCGGTAATAGATGGAGGCAGGCTTGAGGTCAACAGGGCATTCCTGCCAGTCCTGGAGTCCAATGGCCTTGCGTGCTTTAAGGCGCTGGTCTCACACCCTGGGCACGGGATAGCAAAGTGTGCCATTAAAGAACGATATACTGTTCGACTTGACCTGGAGACAGAGGGCAGAGCAAAGAAGGCCTTTTTTCTCAAAAAATATGCACCTCCTGCAGTACGAGACAGGTTAAAGGCATATCTCAGTCTGAGGCGTCCGGTCTCAGGTGCCAGGCAGGAGTGGCAGGCCATGTGGACCTTTAA
>JALTHV010000320.1 GCA_027004315.1 Deltaproteobacteria bacterium | reverse complement strand
ATCTCCTTCCAGAGATCAGCGGTATCAGGTCCCGTTTCTATAGTGCTTCCGCCTCTTCCCTCTCCGCTGGTGCCGCCCTCTGTAGCTGTGCCCCCTGTAGCTGTGCCCCCTGTAGTTGTACCTGTATAGTTACTGATGCCGGTCACTGCATTGAGCGTGCTGGTCCCTTTACGTGTAGTCGAAATATAATTGAGGGTAAATATCCTTGTTATCATCTTTGGCATACTCACCCTGATGATATTCCCTTCTATCCTATACTCCGCCCCTACCAGGGATGTAAGCGTATCCAGTGCCTCTTTCAGGTCGACATTTCTGAGGTCCACAGTGACCTTGCCTGAGACATCGGGATCGACCACTATGTCATACGGTATCTGACGAGACAGGGCCAGAAAGAGCTGGTCGATCTCCTGATCGCGGACAGAAAAGGAGAAGAGTTGCTCAGCCGTCTTTTTGGGCTCCATCTTGTCCACCACCAGCCCTTTAAGTCTCTCTCCCCCAGGCAGAGACACGGAGACCCTGGGCCTTGATTGGGCTAAAGGTCTCTTTAAGGGGCCCTTTAAGCGAGGAGTGGACACCCTGGGGGCAGGGCCACAGCCATAGAGAAAAAGGGACAGAACGACAATGACAATTGAACTGAATTTCATCTTACCCCCTTTCCTGTCTCTATAGGGATCGATGGCTGTTTCAGCCTGATGACAGTATTTCCCAATTTTCCACCCAAGACCACATCAGACCGGTTAATCTTGAGGACCTTCATGCCCCTGATGTAGTCACCCACTGTCACGATGTAGTCATTTATGATCGCTACCCTGTCTGTGCCGCTGATCAGGATCGACTTCAGGTCCCACTGGGGAATCAGGGGCTTATTGGTTACAGGGGCTGCCCTTCCCTGGATGGAGGCTATCTCTTCCCTGGTCAGGAAGGGATTTCTTCCCCACAGACCTCTATCTATCCCAAAAGAGTTACCTGCCAAGACAATAAACAGGATACAGAGGCACAGGGCATTTCGTACTGCAACCCTCTGCTCAACCCCTAAAGCGCAATTCATCCCCTGACCTCTGACCTCTGACCTCTGTCCTCTGTCCTCCGTCCTCTGACCTCTGTCTATAGTATACTATTATTACCATATCTACAGAAATCATGGGAAAACTCCTCTTGATGACCAGTGAGTCTATCTCTATAAATCGGCCAATGCCCTGAATTTCCTGCAGGAAATAGGCAAGGTCCCTAAATCTTGAGTGAAAGGATATGCCTATAGAAAAATGGCTAATATCTCTGCCAGGGAGCACCGACAACTCTGGAGAGGCCTGTCTTTCTCCTTCAATGACATTGGGGCTGAGCTTATTAGTGTCCTTAAAAGTGATGTCCTGGATATTTAATTCCCTGGCCAGGCGGGCTATCTCACGGATCAGTCCAGGATAGTCCTTCTCATAAGGGATCAAGACCCTGAGCCTTGACTCCAGGTCTTTCTGTCTCTCTTTTGCCTCTTTTAGGGAAATCCCTGTCCCGTTTGTCTCCTGTATCCCTGCCTCGGCCTGCTTTATCCTGGCCTTGATATCCTCCATCTCTCTGATCTTGTGGATATATAGATAGCAGACCAGGAACAGGAGACAGGCAATCGCCACCCCAACGGCTGCCTTTTTTGCAAGATCACTTGACAGATTGAGGTCATCAAGCCTCTCTTTTAAGTTGAAACCTGATTTCAAAATTGACCTTGCTCCTCTGTTTCTTGGTCCTGATTATATCAATTGGCATAAGTTCAATATGAGAGAAGAGTGGAGATGATCTGAATTGTGAATAAAAGCGATTAAATATTTCCTGTGCAGCAAATGCATCGGCTGCATTTATCTCTCCATTGATGCTTACCTGCATACCCCCTTCCATCCTCTCTGCCTTGAGGGAATGAAATACCATCTCATCCGGGACGATCAGGCTCAGAAACTGAAATGCCCTAAGATATGGGACCGATTCATACCCTGCCTGTTGAACAAAAGAGAGATACCTGTTGTAGAGGTCTTTCTGTTTCTCTATAGTCTTTGCCTTTTCCAGGATAGCCTCTTTCTGCCGAAGGGTTGTCTTTAAGGATGCAGTATGCCAGGACAACCCTGCATAGCCTGTCGCCAATATACTGGCCAGTGCCAGAGACAGGGAGGTGATATACAGCCTCTTTCTTCGTGTCTTGATCTTCTCAGGGACAAGGTCTATCAGC
>JALTHV010000319.1 GCA_027004315.1 Deltaproteobacteria bacterium | reverse complement strand
CGAGAGATTCAATATTGTTGAGCCAGGCGGTGTCTGTGTTATCTTACGACCTACACTATTGCCCTCTACCCGAGTCCTCCGACAGCAAGTCCCCTTACATTCTTCCTTATATGCTCACTGTCTCTTATCACATCAGAGATATTAGAGGCCTTAATGAGGACAAGTCTTGACGCCTCTTCAGGCCTGAGCAGCCGAAGCGGATCAAGAAACTCAGGCTCTACAGCCTTTGATGCAAGGGCATCCAGCAGGCCAATTCCATCGGCCATCTCTATAACAAGTTCATCCAGTGCCCCCATACCACACAGGCTCAAGAGCCTGGCAATGGCCCCTATGATTGAGGCGTTGCCACTCATGCATGCCCACTTGGCCGCCCTTATGGAATAGCGGTTCCCGTTAAAGGAAATGGCTACACCCCCTGCAGATGTCACCGCCTCCAGGGCCTGTACGTCGGTGATACTGTCTCCCACATAGAGCACGTCTGACATGGAGAGCCCTGTCCTCTTGAGGCTGTCCTCAACCGCTCTTGCCTTTTCAGTGCCACCGACAGGATTTACATCGGACAGGACCCTCCCAATCCCCATTTCCGGGATCTCTCCCCAGAATATGTCGTTTAGACGTCTCATCAAGGCCTGGTCTTTATTGCTGAGGTCCCCTATATCCCCTGCCTCTTCAGGCCAGGAGAGGATGGGTTGACTGGCAATCTCTGAAGCCAGTCTCTGGAGCCTCTTCTCTTCTCCTCTTGTGAGTTCATATTGGTCTATGTCCAGGGCAGTGGAATAGACCTGCTCTTCCGGAAAGCCTGTTATCCTGCACAGTGCCTTTAGATATGGAGAGTAACTTGTACTTATGACAAAAGCCGGCATCAAACTGGTCACTCTGCGGAGCATATACTCTGCCCCTGGGAGAAGCACGAGGGTCCTCTCTGCAAATTCCAGCATCCCCTTATTGGTGGCCCCAAAGGCCTTTAGGAATGGGAGGATGAGCTTGAGGGTATCCCCTGCCTTATAATTCTCCCTCTTTTCTATGTCTGCAAGGAAATCGTCATATCTGCTTATCCTTGCAAAAAGATCCCCCCCATCAGGTATCAGGGCCTTGCAGAGTTCATAGGCATTGTCATTCTGGGTTATAGGACCTTCACAATCGATGTTGAGCTGCGGCATGTCCAGCACGATATCCCTTCTGTCAGGCCTTTACCCCTGTCTTGTCCAAAAGGGTATCGATAAAGGATAAGATAAAATCTCTCTGTTGATGGGTTGCAAAGCCCACGCACTTGCATCTTATCTTCTTGCGGCTCCTTATCAGCATCTCAAATTTAACCCATTTGTCACCTAACTCTATGGCCGCGCAGTGAGGCTGGCAGTCCTTGTGTTCACACTGTATCGGGGAAAGCATATCGTCTGGTAATCTAATCCAGTATAGTCCCTTGATATCTGAAAGTTCACAGTAGCTATCCAGGTAGTCCTTAATTTTCTCTACCTCTTTTGGCCTGAGTTCATCCACTACATATTGTCGCATGTCGAAAGATCTCCCGGAGTCGATTGCAGAACCAGTCTGCAGCAGGTCAAAAGTACCTGCTTTTTAAATATATTAGCTTATCTGGGCAGAACTTCGCAAGGGGAACCGTTCACACCCCCCCGGCCAGAGGTAGCCTTTTTCAGGGTTTCAGTGCGGATTAATGGGCAGAGTGCCCTGATCTTGTGCATCAAGCGATGCTCCTGAAACCCTGAAAAAGGCTACCTCTGGCCGGAGACGTGAACACTTACTCGGTAACCGTTCACACCCCTGTTGCAACCGTCCATGTCCCCGACCAGTGGTAACATTTTGAAGGGTTTCAGTGCGGATTAATAGGCAGAGTGCCCTGATCTTGTGCATCAAGCGATGCTCCTGAAACCCTTCAAAATGCTACCACTGGCCGGAGGGAATGTGAACAGTTACCTTACTCGCAAGGCATCCAGGCAAAACTATTCAGGCGCCGGCTAAAAAAGCCTCCCCTGCCTTGGCCTCCTGGGTATCCTGGCTTTCTGCGCCTGCTCCCTGACCAGGAGACCTTCAGGTATATCGGATATAAAGGGGCTTGGCCTTGCATTTATATCCTGTCCAAAGAGCCTTCGGCGCCTCACATGGCTCAGGTATATCTTCTCTGATGCCCTGGTAAGGCCAACATAGAAAAGCCTTCTCTCCTCTTTTGGATCGGCCTCTCTCCATGGGATGATCCCGTCCT
>JALTHV010000318.1 GCA_027004315.1 Deltaproteobacteria bacterium | reverse complement strand
CCCATCTTTAACATAGCCCATTATGGCGTATTAGGAGATGTCAAGGAAATATTGCCCCTCCTAATCCAACGCATTAAAAAGGAACGGGGATAAGAAATAGAGCTGAAAGCTCAAAGCAAAAGATGAAGTATTTCGTAAGTCCTGGCAATACAGTATTCTCCCTCACCCAAACCCTCTCCCGTGGGGGAGAGGGCAGGGTGAGGGGGCAAGAGCATGTTGGAAAAAGAAGCACCCTGTGGTCGGTTACCAAAATGAAGCCTCCACTTATTGAGAAGTTACAGTATTTTTCTATAAGTCTTAGGTTTTATAGGCTTTCAGCTTTGAGCTTTCTTGCACGAGAATTTAGATAGGGATTAAGATGTCGTCTGGTCAGGAACTTAAAGGGAAAATAGCCATAGTGACTGGAGGATCCAGGGGGATAGGCCGTGCTATATGTATTAAGCTTGCCCGACTGGGGACCCACGTCTTGATAAACTGTGTCAAGGGCCAGGCCGTTGCACAAGGGGTCATGGATGAGATTAGTGGAGATGGAGGGGTCTGCAATCTTCTGCCCTTTGATGTAGCGGATCCTGAGGCCAGTTCTAATGCCATTGAGTCTGCAATCAGGGACTATGGTGGGGTCCATATATTGGTAAACAATGCAGGGATTACCAGAGATGTTCTATTGGCCCGGATGAAGATAGAAGACTGGGAACGGGTGCTCTCGATAAATCTGACCGGAGTCTTTAACTGTACCCATGCGGTCATAAAGGCCATGCTCAGGCAGAGATGGGGCCGAATTATCAGTATAGGTTCTGTGGTTGGCGCTATGGGGAATATAGGTCAGGCCAACTATGCTGCATCCAAGGCCGGATTAGAGGGATTTACAAAGTCTGTGGCCAGGGAGGTAGCATCAAGGGGGATTACCGCAAATGTCGTGGCGCCAGGCTTTATTGAGACAGGTATGACTGCCAGATTGCCGGAGAAGCTAAAGAGACAGCTATTGAGTCAGATCCCTGTAGGCCGGATGGGAAGGCCCGAGGATATAGCCGAGGCCGTAGGTTTTCTTGCCTCAGAAAGGGCATCGTATGTTACAGGGCATGTGCTTCATGTAAATGGGGGGCTCTTCTGCGATTAAAAATAATTGTTGGTTCGTAACCATTCACGTCCCCGGTCAGCGGTAGCCTTTTTCAGGGTTTCAGGAGCAGCTTGATGTATAAGATCAGGGCACTCTGCCCATTAATCCGCATTGAAACCCTTCAAAAGGCTACTGCTGGCCGGGGGGAGAATGTGAACAGTTACGTTGGTTCGATTAATTGGGAGGACAAAAGATGGATATGGATTCCAAGATGATTGATATTATTGCAAACCAGCTCAGCGTTGCCAAAGAAAAGGTGGTGCCAAAGGCCTCTTTCGTGGATGACCTGGGGGCAGATTCCCTGGACCTTGTGGAGCTGGTCATGGCCATGGAAGAGGAATTCAATATAGAGATAGACGATGAAGACGCGGAAAAGATGCAGACCGTCCAGGACACCATTGATTTCATCAAAGAGCATACGAATAAGTGAAATTAACTGGTCCTGACAATTATTATAAGAGCAAGTAACACAACAGTATATATTGTGATATGATAGACCAAAGTCAGAAGCGGCGGGTAGTAGTTACAGGATATGGTCTCCTGTGTCCTGTTGGTATTGGAGTTGAGGATAGCTGGAGAAATCTTATAGCTGGAAAGTCTGGTATAGGTCCTGTAACGCGTTTTGACGTTAGCGGCTATGCCTGCCAGATAGCAGGAGAGATAAAGGGCTTTGAAGCGGCAGATTTTATGCCGAAGAAACTCATTAAACGGCTGGATCCCTTTGTAAGGCTGGGCCTGGCAGCGGCCCATATGGCAGTTGAAGATGCAGATCTCAATATCAGCAAAGACAGGGCCTCTGAGGTCGGAGTCATAACTGGATGCGGGCTTGGCGGCCTGGGGACCATTGAGCACTACAGGGATGTCCTGGTAAATAGGGGACCAAAACGGGTGAGTCCATTTTTTATCCCTATGGCTATCCCCAATATGGCCTCCGGTCAGATATCTATAATTTATGGGGCCAAGGGTCCAAATATGGTTGTGTGTACTGCCTGCGCAGCAGGTACTCATGCCATAGGAGAGGCCTTTAAGACCATCCAGCGAGGGGCAGCCAATGTAATGATATGTGGTGGCATGGAATCAGTAATTACACCTCTGGCGCTCAGTGGTTTTTCCAGTCTGA
>JALTHV010000317.1 GCA_027004315.1 Deltaproteobacteria bacterium | reverse complement strand
GTATAGGGAGAGACCACGATCCCCTGATCTATTGCACTCTGGCTATTATTGAATTTCTTTACATAATATCGATCTGGTTGGGCACTGTGATTGTCTCCAATCAGGGTCGTGCTCCCACTGCCTGTACGAGATTCAGCCAGCCCCCCTACCAGGACCTTTCTGGCAATATCAATCCTTCTCATGGTGAGCCAGTTCAGCCAGTTGCCGTTCCACTTGCCGTTTGGGTCCCTCACAAACCGGTTATTAGAGTAAGTATATTGTGCATCAGGATCAAAATAACCATAATAATTGGTATTTCCTCCATATCCAGGTCCTGAATAAGGACAGGTCGTGACCAGTCCTCCATCACCTGGCCAGTCGCCGTAGGCACAAAAGTTCATACTGCCGGAGTTATCCAGTATTATCAAGATATTCGGCCTGACTGATTCCGCCATGAATATTGGGTAACTGGTGTAGTCGGCTATGGACGGCTCTGTGGCAAGACCTGTCTGTATGTCAGCAACTGAAAGGACCATAAGGAGTAAAACAGTAAAAATAGCTGATCTTGTCATGATTACAGACCCCCTGCGGTACCAACAACCTTTCGGTAAACGGCACCTATGTTGGATAGGGAATTGCTCGGTCCGCTCCCAAAGGAATCAAGATCGTAAAAGATAGCTACACCTCCGGTTGAACCTGCGCCGAGACCTTCAGATCCACTGGCAAATTCTGCCCCTCCCCCGACCAGGTTCTCTGCCCTGTCTCGCTCAACATCCACTTCGACATCATCGCCACCAAGGGCAAATTTTATATCAGGAGATGTATCGTTGGGAGCGAATCCTGCAAGTTCCCTGTAAAAAGTGGATCCAGATGACCCATCGTCATCTGTGCCTGTATCTAAATAAGTAAATGCACCGTATGTATGATTAACTAAATTGCCAGGCGTGGCATGCTCATCGAGGGCCCTGGAAATAACCTTTGGGATTGTGTAAACACCGCTATCTGCTCCGTAAAAGGCCATCTTGTGGAATTTGTCATTTCCGGCGATCTGTACCTCAATGGTCGATGTGGTCGTCGCAGAGATACCAATCAGGGTCAATAAAGCCAGTATCAGGATGGCAAAGATCAATGCCGATCCATCCTCATTTTTTATAATAGTAGAAGGATCTTGTCTCATGGCACTAGTTATATGTCTGCCTTTACTGCATCAAGCCTGATTTCTTTGGGCGATTTTTTGCCAGCACAGCTGACAATTACTCTTATATGTTTATTGCCAGTTGTTGGTTCATCAACAGCTATGTTCCAAAATATATTATATAGAGTGACTGCTCCCTGATATTGACTATAATGATCAGCACTATCTATTGTATCATTATTCAATCCAAAATCATTTCCAGTATCATCGATACCATCACGAGGATCAGTATCTTTATTGGTACCATCACCATTTGTATCATTAAGAAGTACATTATTGTAGTCTAATGCCAGTAGTTTTTCCATCTCATCTTGAGCTATATTTGAGGCATCTGTCATGTATCTGGCAAACGAGTTCCCATTCATTGCTGTTATCTGCATCTTAGCTACTGCCAGTATCCCGATGGCAAATACAGTTATAGCTATTAAGACCTCTATTAAAGTGAACCCTTTTTTATTTTTATGAGTTATAATATTCATATTATAGCCCCATATTTCTACACTTTACGGTTGTTGTAAGTAAGCGACGGCGGTATCTATCATTAGGGGTTATGACGTTTTTCCCAACTACATAGGTCCTGGTGTTCCGGAAATTTGGGTCTGGCATAGCTGCCCTTGCAAGTATCCAGATCCTTACGGCCCGAATCTGATCTGTGTTGACGGCCGTTCCTGTGGGACTTCCATTGATTACGCCATTATTGCCGACTCCAGGGCCATCAGTGGCCGTAATGTTCCCATCGTCATTGGTGTCCAGGTTGTCCCAGACTCCATTGCCATTCGTGTCAACTGCCCAAATGACATGGCCATTGGGCGATAGAGCCAGTTTTCCTGTAGTGCCCGTGCTATAGGCATAGGCAAAGCCTATGGCCTCTATGCCTTCGGCCAGGGGCTGAAAGCTGCCGCCAGCACCAGTCTTGCGGCCCAGGTCTGCTGCACCAGCATCGGCTATACCGTCATGATCAGCATCGTTTGCATTGGAGAAGCCATAGGTAATATTTTCATTAGTATCATTGCAATCACCGTCACCATTGATATCCATGGTAATATTTATTCTGGTGGAATTGGCTTC
>JALTHV010000316.1 GCA_027004315.1 Deltaproteobacteria bacterium | reverse complement strand
ATATACCTGGTAACGCGCCTGCCGCCTTCGTTTTGAACTGTTGCATTTTTTGCAACAGTTGCGTCTCTCTTCAATTCACCGGTTTTAAAAATATTCCGGAGATGCCTGGAGATGACGGACTTATCCCACCCAAATAACTCCGCCATCTGATTCAGGGTAAGCCATACGGTTTCATCCTTAAGGTGCACGTCAATAGTCGAATGGCCATCATCAGCCTGGTAAAGGACAATCTTGCCATAATTATCCGTTGTCATCGTTTACCCGCTACAGTTTTTCATCCAAAGTAGGTCCAGCGCATTGCAAAATATTATCTCCAAATATCATTAAGCGGACGTGCAGGGGGTCTTTCGGGGTTGTCTATGGTAATCGAATAATATTTCTCAAAACCATCACGTTTGATCAATGTGCGATCACTTTTTTCACTGTCGGGGTTGGGATGCCCCTTACAGGCTTCACAATGAATTTTCTCGAACAATTTGTGTGTGGGAGCGTCACCACGCGGATGATTATGAACAAAAACGATGATGTCATGCATGGTCATTTCACCCTTGCTCGCCGAATCAGCATTTCTAAACATGCAGGCCAACGCCTCCCAGAACCTAGCAAGATCTTCCTTGGTAACTCCGGTTTGCTGGCCAAGTAAAGGATTATAAAAACCATGCTGCCGATAAACGGCCCAGTTCAGCCATGGCTTGCGCCCGAATTCTGTTTGCTTTTTCTTCCAGTCGGAAGACTTTGTGATGGCACAACGGGTAATTGCTGCGTCAAATTGGAGGATTCGCTCGATTGAACGTCCAAAAGTAAGCTGCAGTGGTCCTCGTACCTGCCCCGCATTGGTCCCCGCTGTCAACACAGCACCAAAGAGGCGGATATCGTCGTAGAGTTTGCACATCTTCTTTTTGATTGCATCCCTTGCTGGTCGTTCATTTGCACCGCCTTTGCCTTTCTTCAACTTTCCGAGCATTGCTGACAAACTTTCAATCTCTTGTTCATAGTCTTCGTGGCCATTGCCCTCTACCTTAAGCAACTCCTTAAAATCTTTTTTTGCTTTGGCCTCTCCAAGATAACTGAGTTCTTCACACTCTTGATCGAAATAAAGACCTTCAATGTCAACACTTGCCAGCCAGTCCCGAAATGGCGTTTTCTGCTCAGCATCGCTCTTGTCAGCTTGCTGGTCATCTGGTTCAGCTGAAGAATCGATAAGTTTTTTGAATTCTTCATTATCTTTAGCCCGTAAAACTCGAAACAACTTCTCAACTGCTGCTTTGTCTTTTTTGTCTTCTTGCGAATCACTTTTGACAATTTTGTCAGCTGCTTTGAAATATAGAGAATTCAATGCATCACTGCTTTGAATAAATATTTTCCTATTCAGCACTTCCATTAGATAATCCCTTATTTTTCTCTTTATGCACACATCCGTTACAATCCCCTGACCCGTCTCAGGATCCATCCTGGGGAGATTCCCAGCGTCTGGATCACCGTTGGGGTTGCCGTCCCGCACATCATAAAACAGGACAAAATCCATTCTCTTGGTGGGGTCGCAATAGGGCTTGTCCTTGATTTTTTGCCAAATGTCTTGATTGCGCATGATTTTCCTCCTTGCAAGTAAAAAAGATTATTTTTTCTGTGGTTTCAGCTCGGCACGCTGATGATAGAATCCCAAGGCAAACACAGCCTGTTCTTTTGGATGCAGTGGTGGTGGAAAGCCGCCAGCATTATCGATAATTCTGCAAATGTCTGCCATCAAATCTCCAATATGCAATAATTCATATTGGGATCGAAGCCTAAAAAGTTCTTTCCCTTCCCGGCGGAGCTTAGGCAAATGCGCTTTGGTGGCCATGCTTATGAGATTTGCAAACACTGTTGCCGGTGCAGTTGAAGCGGCCCCATAAAACCGGTCCACCAAGGTTGTATTCACTCCTCTACCGGACGATGAAGCCCTTTGCTGAATTGCCTCCAAGACGGCAAGAAGCCTGCCGCAGTTATACGCTGCTCCTTCTTTGTAGCTTGAAGATTTATCAAAATCTGTAACCAATTGTTCCATAGCCTTACTCTCCTCTTCATTACCGTGAGTTAAAACCAGTTTCATTGCCGCGGCCATCGACATACGCCTCAGTAGTTGACGTCTAAATTGTTGCATTCCAGAGCTGTTATCCTTTATAGATGGATCAGGCACACGAAAACACTGCAACGCTCTTACCAATAAAGCATCCGGTGGTAGTGCCCCCTGATACATGCACCTGACAAGCTTTCGCATAACATCCGGACCCAACGCGGCGATGCGCGGACCCTCCTCGCTCTTTCGCACTACACTCGTATACGAACGTAGGGCTTCAAGCATTCCGCCAACCGGAGGCCACCAGACTCCCAATCCTTCCGGATGAATAATCTGGACCGCATCGATATACCTTTTTATGTTCTCCTTCACAGGCCGGACATCCATTTCCAGCCATTCACGGACAACAAGGCGAGATTTGTTTGGTGAAAGCACCGCAAGATAAAAACGGTTGTCTGGCAGGGTCGGGGCGTCGCGGCCTCCAGAAAAAGGTGCATGGAGCAACTTGCGACACTGGGCGGCTGCGACTGGGGCTTCCCTCTCCGGCAGCTTTTCAAATGATTCGAATGGTTTTTTGACCAAGTCTTCCAATAAAACCTGCTCTCCTTCATCGGATTCCACTTCAACAGGTTTCTTGGTCCAGAAAATTGCTATTTGATTTCTCAGTGGTTGCTTGCCTTTACTATTGTCACGCGACAAAATAACCGCATGACGGCCAATAAATTTGTTTTCGTCGTTTTCATCAATGTGAATCAAAAACTTGAGTGTGCGGTCAGCTTGACTGGCACAGTCGAAACAAATCGGTGAATTCCCAAGTTGGCTCTTTCCGAGAGAGATAAAAGACTTATTTTCCTCAGTATTAACTGATAACAAAGAACATCGCTCTCCAAACAACCGAAGCTTGAAAGGGAAAATACGGGTTATTGGCTTATCCTGGTATTCTTCGCAGATTGCGCATTTGCCAAGTCCAGAGGTATAATATTGTTCAAGGATTTTATACCATATTATTTGTGCAGTCTGGCGATCAAAAGGGAAACAAGAGCTTGCAACTGAAAAAGCAATAACATCTTTGCTTTCTATTTCTCGTCGCTTTCTTTTTTCCTCTTTTGGGCCATCATTTTTATCGCTCAGCGCGTTGGTGATCAATTCTAATCTCTTTTCTCTGGATAGATCCAGAAATGCTACTATACTCTCCAAATCATTTATAGTTCCTTCTATATCATCTTCCGGGATGCATTTAAGCCAATCTTTTCTATGCTCTTTTATTAATGATAAAGCTTGGTTATGTAGATCTTTAAATGCATCAAATACTATAGAATCATTTTTTAAGCCTATTGCATATTCTTTGTTATCTACGAAGAGATACGGTTTTATATTGTTTTTTGATACACTACCAGAACGGTCTGCCCGGATTGGAACCGAATAAATATATTCATTCTTGTATTTTCCTCTTATTGTTAGCCATGTTTTTTCTTCCTGAGGGCCTTTTCCCAACTCGAAGATCCAGTTAACCGGCCTATAATCGTATCCAACAGATAGCTTCTGGAAGCGATCATCTTCTGCAAATCTATGCGAAGCATCCACTAATGCTTTAATGAGTCCCATTTCCGGCCTCCAACTTTGCTATCTCGTAAAAAAGTGAATTTGGTAATTGGTCACATCCCGTTTCAACAAGCCATCCATTTTTTATTTCAGCATTAAAGAAAAATCTCTTTGCATATCCTTCTTTCGAGGTAACTTTCGTGTCGAGATGTCTTACGAACTCCAACCGGTCTTCAGGATGTTTTTTATAATGTTCAGGATCAGCGATATAGGCCGTATCGTACAACATGGTCCCAACTGACAGATTCAAATTGCTTGGCTGATTATCATTGCCTCTCATTGTTTCTTTCCACCATTCAAAATCAGCGGCAAACTCCCTGCACCCCAGATATGGTTTGTGAAAATACTGACCTCTTTCGGCCCTGCGCCGAAAGCAGTCAAGGTGCTTTGCAATATTTGTTTCACCATTTCTCGGTTCAATCCAGGCCTGAATACGATATGCGACGTCTTTCAGCACCAGTGAAGTCCGTTGTTGCCGATTATTATCAACAACTATTGGCTGGCCTCTATTTGATTGCCGGCTGGAAATCTCATTTCTAAGTAGTGACCATTGCCCGCCAAGTTTCAGGATGCCTATCCTTTGGATGCGGTAGCGTATTTGCGGCTTCCAGTAAATCGCCTCAAGTATCCCCCGTGCAGCGGATGGCGTAATGACCGGATAACTGACCCGCTCTACCTTGAATTCCGGTCGTGTGAAACAGGCGAATTCACCCCATACCTTAATATCAATTCCCATAATTATTCTCCTATGATCAAATCCGCAGGGTCCCGAACCATTCCAAGAATACCCTGGTGTGTTTTGTCATCGTAACCCCCCACCCAGCGGAACAAATATGGGTTCCCTTCTTCCACTTCCATGAGACATTCCCGGATTTCATCTTTCTGCAAATCCCAGGAACTCATATTAATCACGTAAGGAAGAAGCCTTCGCCAGGTAAACCGCGATGGATTTTCAAGATATTCGCCTAGTCGTCTTTCGCCCTCGTTTTCATTGTAACTTGTTATAACTACTGGCACAGTCGGTTCGATCATTCGATATTTCTCTGCAACCGCCGGAAAATTAAGGTCTGAACGATATCCTTGTATATTGTTCTTATCCAGATACTCTTTGCAGTCCCGGAAAAGGCTCTGAAAATATTCCGTAAAAATTTCAGGATGGTGAAGGCGTTGAGGGTTATTTCTCTTGAGAATTATTTTTGATACGTCCAGACCGGATCTATATGGCCCTAGTGGCGTCCGATTTTCTGGAAAATCAAAGATGAAGACCTGGCCTGTCTCTCTGCGACCTTCCCGGTTACAGCGGCCTGCAGCCTGGACTATCCGGTCAAGAGGTCCAATGGCGCGATATACTACTGGGAAGTCGAGATCTACACCGGCCTCGACTACCTGGGTGCTGATCAATCGCACAGGCTTTCCTTCCTCAAGACCTTCAAAAACCTCTCGGAGCACTCTTTTCCTGTGGGCACCGCATAGGAGTGTGGAAAGATGATATAATCCCTCGACGCCATAATGGCGCAATTTCCTATGAAGTTCCAGGGCCTGTTTCCTCGTATTGAAAACAACCAACACCTGGTCTTTTTCAATCTCTGCCAATTCAAGTGCCAAATCTTCAAGGGATTCATATTTCCTGACGGGTTCATAAGTAACCCGTTTTAGTTTTTCAAAGTATATGTCGGGTTCTGGAACAATCTCTTTGATACCCTGATCATTAAACTCCTTGAGATAAGGGGTGTTATCAAATGCAGGTTGGGTTGCAGTCGAGAAAACTACTGAAACGCCATAATCATCGACCAACGTTTTGATGACATCCATCGTCGGACTCAGCAGCTCGATAGGGAGGGTCTGGACCTCATCAAGAATAATAATGCTCTTTGCAATATTGTGTAATTTTCTACACTTGCTAGGTTTATTAGCAAAAAGGCTTTCAAAGAGCTGAACCGTAGTTGTTACGATTATGGGATAATCCCAATTTTCTGCAGCCAGTCTGTGTCGGAGAAACTTCTCATCCTGTTTTCCTGATTCGTTGGCTTCTACCTGGCTATGATGTTCGAGAACAAAATTGTCACCAAAGATATCCCTATAGACCTGTGCGTTCTGGTCAATGATGCTAGTATATGGCACAGCAATAATGATTCTCCGAAAGCCATGTGTCCGATTATTGACGGCATGGGACAGTGCAAACGCCATCGCGCTCCTGGTCTTTCCACCGCCTGTGGGAACGGTCAACCTGAACATGCCAGGCTTGTTTCGACCAGCTTTTAAGCAGAGATTGTAAATGCGGCGACGAATTTTATTAAGTTTGCGCCACCGGTTCCGCCACATCATTTGCAATTGATTGCTACGGAAAACAGGCCAAAGATCGGCAGGGCGAACCCAATTGTCCCTCAATCTTGCCTGCTTGGCCGCAAAATGTTTTTCGGTATCAAGAAAGTCCGCATCAACAAGAGAGGAAAAAAGCATTCTCAAGCTAAACTCGCGCCGAAAAATATCTTTGGGGAGGGGCTCAGGGGTACATATGTCAAGACAGGAAAGAGATTCATACATCATCTTTTTTAGATTTTTATTTTGAGGATCATGCCACCACCTGTCCAGGATACCATTTTCGGTAACTATTAGACCGGTTTCACCAAGTCCCCCATGATGTCCGTGGATACATATTGCTAATTCCAAGTCAGAATCATTAATTCTCATGAGCAGTTGCCTTAATAAAGCAGCACTGCAGATAGAGTGTGGGACCGATTTGCCTTTTCGTTTTTCATTACAATCTTGTAGGTATAATTGAAATTCCGGGTTGATCTTGCCAAGATCATGGAGCGCTCCCAAAACGAAGCCTGTATTCCCCATACTAAAAGATGCTGCAAAAATTTCTGCCCTGCGCGCGGTCTGCAACAAGTGCTCAATCAGGCTATGCCATTTGGAAGTATTGTTTTTTGGGGGTGTATGTGCAAAAACATTATATAACATGAGGTAGGCCTATTACTATCTCCTTGGCTTTTCATGAGTGGCCACTGTCTGTCTGAGTCGCGTGAAGGCCTGCATGATGCCAGCAGGCCGCCCCGGTTTGACATCACAGTCAGGCCCTCCTGGCCATCACATTTTATGATCTCCAATCGCTGTTTTTTTATTATACCACCTCACCCCGGTCATCTAATGTCAGGGGTTCTGTTTTTTATTACTGTATATTGAGGCAAGC
>JALTHV010000315.1 GCA_027004315.1 Deltaproteobacteria bacterium | reverse complement strand
CGGAGGAGAACAGGGAGGGTCCTATGCTGCAAAAACCTTAGAAAACAAAGGGCGAGAGCATGTTGGAAAAAGAAGCACCCTGTGGTCGGTTACATCGAAGTTGCCAGGACTTATTGAGAACTTACTAATCTAATTGGTTTTTTTTATTACCTCTATTTTGGTCACCCTTTATGGCCCAAACAAGGGATGAAGGCATTTTCCTTTCTGCCCTCCATGACGTACGCTGGAAGCGGTTCGACCAGCCCTCACGCAAGGATCATGCCTTGGTGGAATACGCCTTGGCGGGTAAAGTGTACCCTGGCAGGACATCCGCACTCGGTTTCCCGTGGGCGGATGCCTCCTGAAAGGCCTTTCTCAGGATGGATACGTTTTGGTCCTGGCGGTCATCCCCAGAATACGTCTGTAAAAGCAGTCTTTTTACCTTTTCCGTCAGGTCCTTGTCAGCGCTGACACTTTCAAGGATCTTCTCCACGTTTTGCATTGCTTCATCCATGGGCCTTTTTTTTTCTCTGATCAGTTTTACTGCTAAGGGCATGAGGTGGGCGGAAAGTACAAGGACAGGATATTCAGAGTCCTCCGTGGCTGCTTCTTCCACGTAATGCGCTGTCCTGACCGCTTGGGCGATCCGCGTAAAGTCTCCCCGCAGGATTTTTTTTACCGCTACGGCCAGGCGGTCTTTCAGGGGCGCCTCCTGTTCTTTGTTTAAGACCTCAGCCGGCAGGTTTCCTACGCACTGCCTGGCATATGGACAGTATTCTGCGCAGCCGAAGTTCATGCGCGGATTCTGAAGCCTGTGGCCACACTTACTGCAACGTCTCCATGTATCATCTTGAAAAAATTCCATTTCATTGCCGCACTCAGGGCATTTGACCTCGAAGATGGCTTCTTGTCCCCAATACCGGCTGTCTTGTCCGGGACACTTCATCGTAGGTCTTGCCCCCATAAAATTTTGGGATAGAATGTCTTAAAAGTCAAGCTATTAGCTCCTTTTTTAGGATCATGTCTCTATTCTGTAATTCATAATAATTCATAATAATCTTTATTATGTCCCATCGCCATCTTTCTTTCCCATGGTGACTGTCCTGTATCTCATTATTATAGTGGCATATCTTTATTTGTTTTACTAAAATTCCACAAAATCTTAAAATGACTGTCCGTGTAATTCACATAGCTTGGAGGAAGACATGAAAAAGGAAGAGTATAACTGCTGGAAGGACAGGATAAAGGTATTATCTGCCCTTAGTTTCATGGTTGTGGTCATTTTGTTCCTGGTTTCCTCACTCTCCTTTGCCTCTGATGCAAAAGAAGGCCCAGAGAGCCAGTTGCAAGGCCGGGAGATGGATTCACTTGATCTCTTTGGAAAGATCGTAAATCCGCACAATTCTGGCGTGGATGATGCAGAAATAGAGGTCTTCTTGAATGGAGAGCCCCTTAAGCCGTTTCACGGTGGACAACATGGCCATAGAACAGGTCAGATTCGCACCGAGTCAGATGGGACCTTTCAGGCCCTTTTCCGGGTGCCAAAGGGGATATTAAGTACCTCGACTATCACGGTCAAGGTCCACAAACCGAGCTATAAGGAGAAAGATATCTCCTTTGCCGGTAGTCAGATTGTAAAGAGTTACTCTGGATATCTGCTGAGGGCCGATCTGAAGATAAAAAGACGTGCTGGACCGGCATTCTGGATCGCAACCGTTATATTTGTCCTTGCCTATATTCTGATATCCTTTGAGCTTTTACACCGGACATTGGCGGCCATGCTCGGAGCGGCCACCATGCTTGTTATAAGTTATACCTTTGGTACCATTAATCCGGAATATCACATACTTTCATACGAAAGTGCTATTCATGCCATTGATATGAACGTAATATTCCTCTTGATGGGCATGATGATTATCGTGGGCATTCTCAAGAACACAGGGGTATTCCAGTGGTGTGCCTATAAGTGTTACCAGGTAGCGAGGGGTAATGTCATTATTCTCTCTGTCATCCTCATGAGTTTTACTGCAGTGACTTCTGCCTTCCTGGACAATGTCACCACCATGCTTCTGCTTACCCCGGTAACTATAGAGATCGCGACATCGCTCGGCATATCGCCCATCGCGCTCCTGATACCCGAGATCCTTGCCTCGAATATCGGTGGCACGGCTACCCTGATAGGTGATCCCCCAAATATCATGATAGGCTCTTACGCCGGGTTGACCTTTATGGATTTCGTAAAGAACCTTGCCCCTGTCTGTATAATATCAATGGCTATACTCGCCATATATTCCAGGTTCGCATACGGCAGAGAATATTCAAAGGCCCATGTAAAAGATATTTCTGCCTTTATCGTAAAGCTCAGGGAAGAATACAAGATCACGGACAGCAATCTTTTAGTCGTAGGCCTCATCGTAATGTCAATAGTTATCGCGATGTTCCTGACCCACGGCTACTGGCACATGGAGGTCAGCGTTGCAGCTCTGTTTGGCGCAGGCCTTCTGTTTACCTATGGCATCCTTACGAAAAAGGTGGATCTAGCCAAATTGATAGAAAGGGATATTGAATGGACCACCCTTTTATTTTTTATGTTTCTATTCATTCTCGTCGACGCCGTCGAAGAGGTAGGGCTTTTAGACATAATAGCCGATGGGGTCTTTCATTTTGCCCATGGCAGTCTTGTTGCTGCCATTTGTCTCATCCTATGGGTGTCCGCGATTACAAGCGCATTTGTGGACAACATCCCCTTTACTGCCACCATGCTCCCCATTGTGGCCTATCTCACCAAGGTCATCCCAGGGGCTGAAAGTGGCGTTCTCTGGTGGGCCTTGGCCTTTGGAGCCTGTTTTGGCGGAAATGGGACCATGATTGGCGCCAGCGCCAATGTAGTTACTCTTGGCATAGCCGAGTCGGCCGGATTCCCTATCCGCTTTTTCGAATATATGAAGGTAGGATTTATATATATGATTTTGAGTGTGGCAGTGGCAAATGTATGGCTATTGCTTTTCTATTAGAAGGAGTTGATCATGAGCAATAATAATCAGGTAAAACGGCTTACAAAGTTCCTCTTGCCCATTGACAAGGACGCTGCCCTGGATGCCACGGCAGGAACGGCTGGCACCATGGCCTCTGTGCTGGGCGAAAGGGTAAAAAATATTACTCTTCTTCATGTCATGGCAGGGAAGTATCTCAAGACCCATATGATGAATATAGATTTCAGGGTAGGATTTGTGCTTGACAGCAAGGTGATACGTGATCTCAGGGAAAAGTACCTGGAAAGCGAGATAAAGTCGGTCCTGGAAGAGGTATCTGGCAAGATCAAGGAATTTGGGGCCAGTGCCTCGATAGAATACAGGGTGGAAGATGGGGATCCTGTGAAAAAGATCTTGTCTGTATGCGACGAGGGACGGTTTTCCACTATCGTTATGGCCAGACGATGTCTTTCCAGGCTGAAGCAGGTCTTGCTGGGGAGCGTCTCTGCAGGAGTGCTCGAGAGAACTGATCCTGCCTCGGTCTACTTGGTGGGGCAGGAGACGATATCAAAGGGACAATGTCCTGTTGCCAGGACTATCATAGCAGTAGATGGGTCAGATAAGGCCTTTAATGCAGTACAAGAGGCATCAATTCTCTTGAGGGCCAGCAGAGACCTGATAGAACAGGTAAGCGTTATGGGCGTGATAGACCTTGCGGATTACAGCGACAATCTCTCAAGGGGAAGATCTCCAGAGATGGAGGTCCAGTCCTTTCTTGAGAAGGCCAAGAGGATGCTGATCGAGGAAGGTGTCCCTGAGGCAAAGATTGACATCCAGGCCCGATATGGACACCCGGTCGACATCATCGCAATGGAGGCTGAAAAACGGGACGTTCAGATGATTTTTATGGGCAAGACCGGCATCTCTGTAATAAAAGAGCTCGTCATGGGAAGCGTGAGCAGAGGCGTGATCCATAAATGCAGCTCCAGGACGATTGCCATGGTCTCCTAAAAATAGAGTTAAAACTTTACCTTGGGTACGGCCTCGGCTGACTTGGGTGGCTTAAAGAATGCGGCCTTGCTAAAACCGAACATTCTGGCCATGATGTTTGTGGGAAAGGAGCGAATCTTGATATTGTAGATCTTCACTGCATCATTATAGCGTTTCCGTTCCACGGCCAGACGGTTTTCAGTGCCTGCCAGTTCATCTTGCAGGCGGAGAAAATTCTCATTGGCCTTTAGCTCTGGGTATCTCTCTACCACTACAAGCAGGCGTGAAAGGGCTGAAGAAAGGGCATTGTTGGCCGCAATCTTCTGAGTGACCGTGCCGGCCTTAGCAATCTGGGATCTGGCCTCGGTTACCTGTACAAATACCTCCTTTTCGTGTTTTGCATAACCTTTGACTGTATTCACCAAGTTGGGAATCAGATCAAAACGTCGCTGGAGTTGGTTTTCCACCTGCGCCCACGAATTTTTTACATTTTCATCCAACCTTACCAGGTCGTTATATGTGCCGATTGAAATAGAATAGAGAGACAGTACAAATGCTGCAACAACACCAATAGTGATAACGGCCTTTTTATTCATTTGAATTTCCTCCTGATGGTTCATCCCAACTGTCAATAGTCATGACCAGCCTACGAATTTCTTTTAGATATCTCTGGAAAAAGAGTCCTATTTCCTTTGTAGATGGTTTTAAACTGCCCTCTTTTATCTGCCAGAGGGCCAAAAATAGCTCTTGGTCAAGCTGAAGTTCTCTGGCAATCATATTGACCGTCTCATATTTTGTGGCAGGGATTTCTCTGTCTAAGAGGTAGAGTAGTCCCCTAAATACAAAAGTGAAACCAGAGATAGAATTGCTTATAAGGCCTTTTAGGGCCTTGGCCTTGCCTTCGGTCTCTACATATCTCTCTCTCAAGAGGAGGAGTTTGCCCTTGAGTTCCCTTTCACATTGCAACCGAATGAAGGCCTTTTTGAAACGGAGTTCCTTGAGGAGATCTTCACCAAAGACGAGCCTGTAATTTCGCCGGATATTGAGGAATTCTAAGGGAAAAGTATCAAGAGAAGACTTAATATAGGCCTTCGTCAGGAATAGAGGCGTCTTCACCTTCTTTTTTTGCCATTTGGCCACAAGGCCATAGACAAGGTGTAATTGTTCAATACCCTCTTCCGAGAGCACAATCAAAAAATTAAGGTCCGATTTTTTGGGGGCATATTCCTGAGTAGTAGCGCTTCCATAGAGTATCACGGAGATAAGGCGATTACCAAGGAGTTTATGGTAATCATCCGTCAATAATCGTGGTATTTCGCCAACATACTTACTGTTTGCCATTGAGTACCTCAGTCGTAACCGTTCATGCCTCTGGCCAGTGGTAACCTTTTGAAGGATTTCAGTGCGGATTAATAGGCAAAGTGCCCTGATCTTGTGCATCAAGCGATGCTCCTGAAACCCTGAAGAAGATTACCACTGGCCGGGGAGAATGTGAACGGTTACCCTTAGTCTATATCAAAGTTCCAAAAGGTATTTTGTAACTTCTCAATAAGTAGAGGCTTCATTTTGGTAACCGATCACAGGGTGCTTCTTTTTCCAACATGCTCTCGCCCCTTGTTTTCTGAGGTTTTTGCAGCATAGGACCCTCCCTGTTCTCCTCCGCTGCGCTCCGGAGCCAGGGTTTCCAATGTTGCAAAAACCAAGAAAACTACAGGGCTAACGCAAATCGTTTCCAAAAGAAGCACCCTGTGGTCGGTTACATCGAAGTTGCCAGGACTTATTGAGAAGTTACAATAGATGTCCAAAAAAATGCCTCTAGCTTATAGAAGTCTGTATCTCTGTTTTCCTTTGAGAGAGCGAAGAACATAGATAGGTGCGGGTAATACTGTTACCTTTTTATACGTACCTTTATTCTCTTTCTTCCCCAGGCAAGGGCCCTCTTATATGAGTGAAAATATATATCGATGTGTCTAGGCCCCTTTATGGCAGATCCCCGATCTTCAACAATACCCCATCCATAGCCTGGGATATACATCTTGGTACCAAAGGGATAAAACCTGGTATCTGCTGCAACAGTACCCTTATGTGGCATGAAGAGCCAGGGGAAAAAGACCAAGCGTATAGGGATCATCCAGGGATGTATAATACTATCTATGGAGATGAGGCCAGGATATGGCTGCCGTGGTTTTGTCCCGCTGGCCGTACGCCCAGAGTAAGGCTGACCCTTGCGCCTCCCATAACTTACGTACCGGTCCCAGAAATTCAGCTTCAAGTATTTCCAGCTTCCCCGTTCCCAACCACAGCACTTACCACACCCAGAGTATGCTGTAACCTCCATCTGGCGTATTTGGACCCTGGCGCACCCTGAGACTAGGCCCAAGCACACAAGCAGTATCCACAACTGAAGGATTCGACGCGAGTTCAACTAGATCTATCCCAAAAGACCGATTGTAAGTGTTCACGTCCCCGGCCAGCGGCAGCCTTTTGAAGGGTTTCAGGAGCATCGTCTGATGCACAAGATCAGGGCACTCTGCCCATTAATCCGCACTGAAACCTTCAACAGGCTGCCGCTGGCCGGGAGGGAATGTGAACGGTTATGACCGATTTCTCGTCCGTACGGAACTATTTATTTTTTCCCGGCTCCTATTGTCCAAAGATGCCCTTTATAAGCCCCTTTATTGCGTTCTGTTCGATCTCTTTAGTCCCTCCCTTTTTTTTGCCTGTAAGGGCTCTTCTAAGGACCTCTATTGCTTTTTTACGTATGGTCTCTTTTAACTGTCTCTGTATCCCTGCTGTATTCAGGACAGGATAAGGATGTGTCAGCGTGCCGGTCAATTTGAGATGCAGTTCTGTCTCGCCTTCTCTGCTCGCAAGGTATTTGACTATAGAGCTGAATTTTTTGAGTTTTTTGCTCAATTTCGGAGAAAGATATAGATCGACCGGGAGATCCAACCTGCCGTCAAGACCAACATTCCCTTTGGCCTGGGCCCTGACATCCTTACTATTCACTGAGGTCTTGAGATAGACCTTTCCTTTTTTTATGCTCAGTGAACCGTCAAGGGTCTTAAAAGACAGGTTATTTAATTCCTTGAGACCCAGGAGCCTAGTTATGGCCATGGTCACTGGGGTATTGCGTATCCGCCCGTCACGTAGGCCATAGGTACCCTCAACGCTGAGGTTATTGCGGAGCCTGGGCCACTCAGTACCCGCACCGGAGAAGGTAAAGTGGGATCCCAATGTCCCGGAGACCATGTTACTGGCCCTGGGCGCCAGGGATGCCAGCACCTCTTCTATCTTAAGAGAATTTGCATCCAATTGTCCACTATAGGCCAGGCCAGGTCTGTTGAGATCTACCTGCATCTTACTGCCTATATGCCCATCGGCTACCCTGGTGGAGAGATTATCTATATTCAAGATGCCCTTATCAAGACTGTATTGTAACAGGAAGTCCCTGACAACGAGTCCCTTATAGAGAATCTGCCCGATCTTGATCTGTCCTGCGGCCTTGAGACCAGGAGGCAAATCGGCCCCAGGGGCCACGGGAGGGGCTGCCTTTACGCCCTTGGAGGGCCTGTTTCCTTGAGATGCCGCTGGTAGACCTGCTACAAGGTCAAGGAGATGGCCTAGATTGATTGAATCACTCGTTACATCTAGCCGGATATCAGGTACCTTTGCGTAGTTCTTTACCTCTCCGCTGATGCAGGCCTGTTCCTTTTCCAGATCGACATCTACTGTATAGTCCAGACGGTCCTGATCAAATTTGCCTTTTCCTGAGATATGTGGCCTCAGTCCCCCATATACTGCATCCGCTACAAAGTGCAGATCTCCTTGATACTTAAGGGATTTAAGATCACGGCCAAGGTCTAAAGCGACATTAACCCCAGCCTCTACTTTTGTATCAGGGATCTCCTTCAGGGCATCGTGGAAGACGATCTGTGCCTTGTCAATACTCACTTGGTGCACAGTTACAGCCAGGGGAAGGGCAGGGGATGGTGTAGGCCTGCCGGCACCTTTAGGTGCAGCTTTCTTGGGCGTGGCCAATACTGCCAGCGTCTCGAAATTGAAATGCCCGGTCTTGTCACGAACGACCTGTATATATGGAGACTCAAGGCGTATCTTACTCACTACTATCTTCTTCTGAAGCAGGGGCAGGAGCTCATATCGCAACACAAATTCCCTTACGCTTGCAAAATTAGTCTTGCCGTCCGGCTCCTTTACTGTAAAGTCCTTCACAGTGATCCCGCTGAAGAGACCCACATCAATTCCACCGATCTGAACTGTCCTGCCCAGCACCTTTTCTGCCTTTGGAATCACCAGGGCCTTTACACGGTCCTCGGTCAGATAAAAGTGCACAAAGAGTGAGAGTCCGATAAGTACCAGGCCAATCAATACGACGAATGCCACGAATATTTTGGTTAATTTCCTCATGATAGCCTTCCTTTTTGTAACTTCTCAATAAGTTGGGGCATCATTTTTGGTAACCGATCATATTCCCCCCGGTCAGCGGTAGCTTTTTTCAGGGTTTCAGTGCGGATTAATGGGCAGAGTGCTTTGATCTTGTGCATCAAGCGATGCTCCTGAAACCCTGAAAAAAGCTACCGCTGGCCGGAGACGCGAACGGTTACGCCAGAACTTATTGAGAAGTTACTCCTTTTTTAATGGCCCGCCAGGGCAGACACAGGGACCTGCTCCTACAGAAAGAAATATGTTGCCCCAGCAGATTCAAAGGTGATAAGATGTCAATCTAATCTAGGTACTGTAAACAAAAAAACATCGTGAATTCATTCAAACTCTTCAAAAATCCGGACGAAACATGGTCAATACACTATAATAGCAGAATTTTCTCCGATGTCGATGGGCATCAGGTGCAGCCCCTGATAGATCAGATAGAGTCTTTGGTCACCAGCCTATGCAAGGAAATCCCATCTTCTTCAAAAGAATATATAGAAAAAAGAGAAAAAAGGCAATTTATCTGCTGGACTGATGGTGCATGCAGCGGGAACCCAGGACCTGGCGGCTGGGCCTCTGTGATTACAGATAGAGATGGTAATGTCATTGTAGAAAGGTCAGGGTTTTCAGAGGCAACTACTTCGAACAGAATGGAGATGACTGCTATTATCGAGACCCTGACCTCCATACCATATGGATCGCAAGTCACTATAAAGACCGACAGCAGGCTGGTTGCCAATACCTACAATAAAGGCTGGAGGCGTAACAAAAACCTCGATCTCTGGAAACAATTTGATAATGCAGTCAAGCGGCATAAGTCAGTTGCCATAGAGTGGGTAAAGGGACACAATAAGATAAAATTTAATGAACGGGCAGACCATCTTGCAACCACTGCCATCAGAGAGAGGGGCGGCATCACGCATTCTTCAGATAAAATGCTGTCGCTGGCAGAGGAATAGAGAAAAATATATAATAAACCCATGAATGAGACCAAAAATCCAGTAAAAAAGCCGTGGAGCGGTAGATTCCAGGAGGCCACGAATAGGCTGTTGGAGGAATTTTCTGCCTCTATCCAGTATGATCGCAGGCTGTATCGCCAGGACATAGCAGGCAGCAAGGCACATGCCCGTATGCTGGCAAGGCAGGGTATCATCTCAAATAGGGATGCAGATGCCATTGTTAAGGGCCTTACAGAGATAGAAGAAGAGATAAGATCAGGGGACTTTGTCTGGAAGCCAGGGCTTGAAGACATACATATGAACATCGAGCAGGCCCTGGTTGAGCGCATTGGTGAGGCAGGCAAAAGGCTCCACACTGGCAGGAGCCGTAATGATCAGGTAGCTACAGATGTCAGGCTCTACCTGAGAGAAGAGATCGATCGCCTGGATAGTTTCCTTCTGGGCCTGCAGCAGGCCCTGTTATCCCAGGCAAGGGCACACCAAGACCTGGTATTGCCTGGCTATACCCATCTACAGAGGGCACAGCCAGTGCTATGGCCACACCACATGTTGGCCTACTTCGAGATGTTCAAACGCGACAGGGAGAGGCTCAGGGGCTGCAGAAAGAGGACAAATGTCTGTCCACTGGGAAGTGCTGCCCTTGCAGGAACAGGCTTCCCAATAGACAGGATGTATGTGGCAAGGGAATTGGGCTTTAGCGGCATAACCGCCAATAGCATAGATGCCGTGAGTGATAGGGACTTTATTATAGAATTTCTGGCCGCGGCAGGCATCATAATGGCCCATCTGAGCAGGCTGTCTGAAGAGCTGATCCTGTGGGCCTCTAGTGAGTTCCATTTTGTAGATCTGCCTGACAGCCTCTGTACCGGTTCAAGCATCATGCCCCAGAAAAAAAATCCTGATGCCGCTGAACTGGTACGCGGAAAGGCTGGAAGGGTCTATGGTCATCTATTTGGCCTTCTCACTACTATAAAGGGCCTCCCCCTTGCGTATAACCGGGATCTCCAGGAAGATAAAGAGGCCCTCTTTGACTCGATTGATACGGTATGCGCCTCGGTAGAGATAATGTCGGTACTGGTGGCCAATTTGGCACCAAGGGAAGGGTATATATCTAAGTGCGTGACACAGGGCTTCCTCACTGCCACTGACCTCGCTGATTATCTCGTGGGAAAAGGTGTACCCTTTAGAGAGGCCCATTCAGTGGTTGGTAAGGTGGTCTTTCACTGCCTCTCCCAGGGGAAAGAACTCACAGACCTGGGGCTGGATGACCTCAGGGCCTTTTCGCCCCTGATCAACGAGGATATATTTGAAGTGCTGTCGGCAGAGGGCTCTGTAAAGGCAAGGCGCTGTCCAGGAGGCACGGCACCCGAACGAGTGGCTGAGGCCCTGGCAAGGGCAGAAGAAGAGGTCGTAACTGTTCACATTCCCCCCGGGGGACGTAGACGGTTGCAACAGAAGGTGGTGTGAACGGTTACAAGAGATGTAACTTCTCAATAAGTGGAGGCTTCTTTTTGGTAACCGATCACAGGGTGCTTCTTTTGGAAACGATTTGCGTTAGCCCTGTAGTTTTCTTGGTTTTTGCAGCATTGGAAACCCTGGCTCCGGAGCGCAGCGGAGGAGAACAGGGAGGGTCCTTTGCTGCAAAAACCTTAGAAAACAAGGGGCGAGAGCATGTTGGAAAAAGAAGCACCCTGTGGTCGGTTACATCGAAGTTGCCAGGACTTATTGAGAACTTACCAAGAGATCAAGTAGGTATCTAATTTGTCTGTCGCCATAAAAAAAGGACTTACCATTGCTGTCTTTGCCTCTTGTATCCTCCTCACGTCCTGTGGGAGTAAGGCACCTCCTGTTCCCCCGGGGACAATCCGGCCCAAATCGATAAGAGACTTGAGCTATAGGGTCATCCCCGAGGGAGTTGAGCTCAGTTGGAGTGTCCCTGTAAAAAATATTGATGGTAGCCCCCTTGCCAAGATCCGGGGTTTTCAGTTATTAAAGGCAGAAGTTCCTGCCAAGGGGGCCTGTCTGGGGTGTCCTCCGCCCTTTGGACGACCTATTGATATCCCCTTTGAGGCAAGACCAGAGAAGACAAGGAGGATGGTCTATGAAGACCGGACCCTGCGTTCGGGCATGCGCTATACATACAGGGTCCGCACCGTAAAGGGCTGGCTGAATGTAAGTGATCCTTCAAATCAGGTCTCTCTGGCCTGGCATGTCCCCCCGTCTCCGCCCTCAGAATTTATGGCCCAGCCCTCCAAAAATGGGATATATCTGTCATGGCAGGCACCTGTTAAGTGGGTAGATGGGAGGCCCATAGACAGAAAGCTCCTCTTCCGAATCTATAAGTGCAGGACAGGGAGAGGTAGATGGAGGGCGGTCCCTGGCCTGGTGGACTCCACAGGCTATTTTGATCTTGCAGTAAAGAGAGGCATTCGCTATCGTTACAGAGTAGCAGCCGTGTTCCTCTATTACGGTTCTGAGATCGAAGGAGCCTGTACACATGAAGAGGTGGCACAGCCAGGAGATCTTACTCCACCGGCAGCCCCTCGGGGTCTGGTGGCTGTTCAGTCGACCAAGGGGGTAGAGATACTGTGGCAGGAAAATACAGAACCTGATCTTGCGGGATATATAGTCTATAGAAGGGACCCTGATGGTCTTATAGACAGACTGAACCACAGGCCTGTGTATATGCCCAGATTTCTGGACCGAACCATCTTGCCCAGCGGTACCTATATATACTGGGTGACCGCAATAGACCAGGCATGTCCCCCAAATGAGAGTCCACCCTCTGGCACTGCAAGGGTAGAGATTGTCAAAGCGAGGCCTGGCAACCGATGAATAGCTTCGATCAAGATAGCCCATCCGCCTTTTTCAATATCTATGACCTTTCTTCTCTCTATAGTCTAAATTTCCCTTGCAATTCTGACTGATTCTGAGAACGTGATTTCCGTGTAGAGTAAGCAATATGAATCCATTTGTAACTGTTCATATTTCCCCCGGCCAGCGGTAGCTTTTTTCAGGGTTTCAGTGCGGATTAATGGGCAAAGTGCCCTGATCTTGTGCATCAAGCGATGCTCCTGAAACCCTGAAAAAAGCTACCGCTGGCCGGGGACGTGGACGGTTGCAACAGGAGGGGATGTGAACGGTTACAATCCATTTATCTTCAAAGATAGAGAGCTTTACTGCGAAGAAGTGCCGGTAAGGGAGATAGCCAGGGAGATAGAGACCCCCTTCTATCTCTATAGCTCAACCACTCTGGAGGACCATTTCAGGTCCTTTGATAAGGCCTTTCACTCCTGTCCGCACCTGATATGTTTTGCAGTCAAGGCAAACAGCAATCTGGCCGTGTTGAATCTCCTTGGAAAGATGGGGGCAGGTGCAGATATCGTGTCAGGAGGAGAACTCTACCGGGCCCTCAGGGCCGGGATCCCTGCAGACAGGATAGTCTACTCTGGTGTCGGTAAGACCGAAAAAGAAATCCAGGAGGCCATAGAGGCAGGCATCCTCATGTTTAACGTAGAGTCTATGGAAGAGCTGGAAGCCATCTCCAGGCAGGCGAGGCGTCTTAGGTGCCGTGCCAGGATCTCCTTCAGGATAAACCCTGATGTGGACCCTAAGACCCATCCATATATCTCCACAGGACTCAAAGAAAACAAGTTCGGGCTGCCCATGTCTCAGGCCTTCCGGGCCTACAGTACAGCATCCAGCAGAGAGGAGCTGGAGGTGGTGGGGGTCGACTTTCACATAGGCTCTCAACTGACCCAGGTTGAGCCCTTTGTGGACGCCATAAAAAAAATCAGGCCCTTGTTACAGGACCTGGAGTCCTCTGGCATAGGACTCAAATTCATCGATGTGGGTGGCGGGCTCGGCATAAGATATCGAGATGAATCTCCACCCGGTCCGGATGCCTATGCCAGGGCCCTCCTATCTGAGGTCAAGGATCTCCCCCATACCCTGATCCTGGAGCCTGGGCGCTCTATTGTCGGCAACGCCGGCATATTGGTGACAAAGTTACTTTACACCAAGGAGACCAAGGCCAAGAAGTTTTATATCATAGATGCCGCAATGAACGACCTTGCGCGCCCCAGCCTCTACCAGGCATATCACGAGATCCTGCCTGTGGTGGAGGCAGATGGGCCCGTATATCCCACAGACATAGTTGGGCCTGTATGTGAGACAGGAGATTTTTTTGCAAGGGAACGGCCTATGCCATGCCTCAATAGGGGTAGTCTGATTGCGGCCATGAGTGCAGGGGCCTATGGCTTTACCATGTCTTCCAACTACAATTCAAGGCCAAGGGTCGCAGAGGTGATGGTAAGGGGCTCCCAGTTTGCTATAATCCGGAGACGAGAGACCTATGCAGACCTCGTACGTGGAGAAGAGATCTGGTGAGGACAGGATATGGAACCTATTTCTTTCAAAAAGATGCATGGCAGTGGAAACGATTTCATCATGATAGACAACCGGGATGGTAGGATAGAAGCCTCAAAGGCCCATGATCTGGCTGTATGTCTCTGCAGGCGAAGGTTCGGAGTGGGGGCAGACGGGCTCATTCTTATCGAGGACTCATCCAGGGCCGATTTCAAGTGGCGCTTCTATAATGCCGATGGCAGCGAGGCGGAGATGTGCGGAAATGGAGGGCGCTGTGCCGCCCGCTTTGCTGTGTCTCTGGGGATTGCGTTGTCAGAACTGAGTTTTGAGACAATAGCAGGGATCATGCATGCCAGTGTCAACGGATCTACTGTAAAACTCCAGCTCCCTCAAGCAGAAGGTCTCTGCCTGGACATGCCCTTAAAGATCGAAAATAAGCAGATCTCTCTGGACTGCCTGAATACCGGCGTACCACATGCAGTATGTTTTGTCCCGGACCTGAAGTCTGTTCCAATACTGGAATGGGGACGGAGTATAAGGTACGACCCCTGTTTTCTGCCATCAGGTACCAATGTGGACTTCGTCCAGGTATTAGACAGACACGACATCCTGATCCGGACCTATGAACGGGGTGTTGAGGCAGAGACTATGGCCTGCGGTACCGGTGCAGTGGCTACTGCCATACTCTCTGCCTGCAGGGGCCTGACTGAAAGCCCGGTCAGGGTAAAGACCCTTGGCGGTGAGATACTGACGGTCTATTTTGAGCTGGAGAAGAGGGAGGCCAGAGCTATCTTTCTTGAGGGAAAGGCCTTGTTTGTCTATTCAGGCCAGATCGAGGATGACCTGATCAATACGTAACCGTTCACGTCTCCGGCCAGCGGTAGCCTTTTGAAGGGTTTCAGGAGCATCGCTTGATGCACAAGATCAGGGCACTCTGCCTATTAATCCGCACTGAAACCCTTCAAAAGGCTACCGCTGGCCGGGGGGAATGTGGACGGTTACATCAATACCACTGCCATATAGGTTCATTAGTTGTCCCACCCTGCTTCGTGCCTGGAGTTGCCTTCTGTTTCCCGGCAGAATCATATTCTAGTGGTGGATACGGCAGGGTTGAGCGTGGAGGCTCCTGTGCAAATGCCTCCTTATTTTCCCAGAGTTCCTTGATCCAGGAGAACCAGCCGCCTCTCGCCTGTCTGGCAGGAGGTCGAGTCATTCCCGAACCTGCTGGCATGACCTGAGTTCCAGAGGCAGGACTTTTTTTAGCAAACTCTACCTTGTGGGTCTCAAGTGGCTTGGGTGGGGGTATCAAGAGCGCCTGGGCGTATATCTTCCTGTCTAAGGGTATAGAGGCCTGTCCTGTCACGCCGGGAATCTTGAGGGACGACCTTATCAAGAGGTCGGGATTCATCCTTGAGACCATAACACCCTTATTTTTTGGGACTGTCTCTTCCTGCAGCACCCCCTGGGGAGCCCCTTCACTTTCAGGGGCCTGGACTGCTGCCGATACGGGTTTCGGACTGCCTAGGATATGGCCCCTTGCCTGTACCGCAAAGCCCTCGACCTCAGGCAATACCTCATCAAGAGACCTGGAAGAAAAGGCAAGAGAAAAGAGGGGAGATTTGGAGCCTGTATCCACCAGATCCAGGTCTATTGCTATGCCCTTCCCTTTTGCTATCACCTTGCCTTTAACGATATAGTCCACTCCAAGCCTGTTGGCTATATCTTTTGCCTTTAAAGAGGAGATAGATCCCTTCTCTATCAGACGCCGGACCTCAAGGGGATCCACAACAGAGATCCTGTCAGATGCCAACCTGGTACTCAAGACCTCTTCTGTAGCATGTCCTATATAGGAGAAGGGGCCGGCAAGCCGGATGTCAATGGGCAGGACAGCGACCTTAGTCTTGTGAAAGGCAGCCCAGGCACATAGAGGACATAAGACAAAAGAGATAGCCAAAACGATCAGCAATATCCTCTGGATGTCGTCTTTCATCATATCTGGTAACCCCTTCATAGTCTGGCCTGCTTTCGTCCTATTTTGACTGACTTGGAATTCGGCGGCAAGAGCTTTTGCCTTTTCATCTTCTCAATCAGGGTAGTCCTGTTTATCCGCAATAATTTGGCAGCTCGATTTTTGACCCATCCTGTCTGGTCCAGGGCCTGGAGAATTAGAGATTTCTCTAGAGATTTCACGGCAGAGTTGAGGGAAAATCCCTCTTCTGATAATTTGGTCAGAGAGATGGGGAGATCTGTATCCGGATGTCGTCTTCCTGACTCCAATATCCTCTTAGGGAGGTCTTCTGTTGTTATCGTAGGACCGTTGGCAAGTATTACCATGCGCTCGATTATATTCTCTAATTCTCTCACATTGCCCGGCCAGTCATAGTCCATTAGGCACTGTATGACATCGTCTTTAATGCTCTGTACACCTGTCCTCTTACCAGAACAGAACTTTGACAAAAAGTGTTTAACCAATAAGGGGATGTCAGAGCGACGTTCCCGCAATGGAGGCACATGTATCGGGATCACGTTCAGACGGTAATACAGGTCTTCCCTGAAACGATTTTCGCGAAAGGCCTCCTCAAGATCGGTATTTGTGGCAGCCACGATCCGGATATCCACATCTATGGTCTTTACCCCCCCTACCCTCTCAAACTTACGCTCCTGCAGAACTCGCAGGAGTTTAACCTGAAGGACCGGACTCATTTCTCCAATCTCATCCAAAAAGATCGTGCCCTTATTAGCAAGCTCAAAACGACCTATCCTGCTGCGTATTGCATGTGTAAAGGCCCCTTTCTCGTGGCCAAAAAGTTCACTCTCCAGGAGTTCCTCGGGTATAGCGGCGCAATTTACAGGGACAAATGGCCTTTCTTTCCGTTTGCTGGCATAGTGTATTGCGTGGGCAATAAGCTCCTTTCCTGTACCACTTTCTCCGGTAATCAAGACGGTACTGTCTGCTTTTGCCACCTTTTTTATCAATTTAAAGACCTTCTGTATAGCCTGGCTGTTCCCTACTATGCGATCAATACCATGGATATCCTGCAATTCCTGCCTGAGTGACTGGTTTTCTCTCCAGAGTGTCCTATAATTGAGGGCCTTATCTATCACGACAAGGACTTCTTCTGGCTTGACAGGCTTTGTAAGGTAATCAAAGGCCCCTTGACGCAAGGCCTGGACGGCCCCTTGTATGGTCCCGAAGCCAGTTATTATGATACAGATGGTCTCTGGGGAATGCTCCTTAAGAAATCGCAAGACATCCATACCATCTTTTCTAGGCATAGCCAGATCAGTGAGTACTATATCGAAAAAATAGCTATCAAATTTCTTTTCCGCTTCTTGTCCATCACTGGCTGTATATACGGTAAACCCCTCATTTTTTAAGATTTCAGCCATAATAGAGCGGATTTCCTGGCTATCATCTACTACTAATACTGTCTCATTTCGCATGCTTTTTGTCCACCTTGCTGCTTAGATCAGCCTATTAGTCTGCAGACTATAGGCTATTAGGCTAGGTTGTTGTAGTTTTTAGCCTGCGCAATCCTGCAATATTTATTTCATTACAGTCTCTTAGTGTCCATTTTTGTAACTTCTCAATAAGCCTTGGCGTAACCGTTCGCGTCTCCGGCCAGCGGTAGCTTTTTTCAGGGTTTCAGTGCGGATTAATCGCAGAGTGCCCTGATCTTGTACATCAAGCGATGCTCCTGAAACCCTGAAAAAAGCTACCGCTGGCCGGGGGAATATGATCGGTTACCAAAAATGATGCCCCAACTTATTGAGAAGTTACCCATTTTTGTAATTGATCACAGGATGCTTTTTCTGGAGACGATTTGCGTTAGCCCCGTAATTTTCTTGGCTTTTGCAGCATGGGACCCTCCCCGTCCTCCTTCATAAGGATCAAATATTAATTATACTGCAAGAAGTGATTCCGCTCAAAAAAAACAGATGCATATTCTCTATGGACCCTGAATCTGTGAAAGGTGACATTTTTTGTCACTATGTTATTAACATACAACAAGACAGGGGATAGACCCTGTGGTAACCGTCTACGTCCCCGGCCGGGGGGATGAGAACAGTTACGTTACGATCCTGTGAGTAGCTCGAGTCCTGTCTTAACCAGGGCTTTAGGGGACCTCTATAACTGCCGAATATAAGGTCAGGCTCAAAATACATAAATACTTTAATAGGGCCATAATGTATAATAAAAAATCCATAGCTGTCCTTTTTTTTTACTTTTTTTTGCTTATTCCAGCCAGCTATAGCCATAGCGCAGGTTTTGCAATATTAGAACAGGGGGCGGGACCTATGGGCCAGGGAAATGCCTTTGTCGCCCAGGCCGATAGCCCATCTGCTGTATTCTTTAATCCGGCAGGCATAACCCAACTAAAAGGCATGCATGCCTGTCTTGGTTCAACAACAATAATACCTAGAGTAACTTATGATGGCCCAGATCGACAACATGAGACAACTCTCAGCAAGGTCTATGTATTACCACATATCTATATGACTCAGCAGATATCGCCCCGTATCTATCTCGGGCTGGGAATATTTTCTCCATTTGGGCTCTCTACAGCCTGGAAAGGAGATTGGGAGGGGCGTTATTTAGGAACCTATTCCAGCCTGAAGACCATAGATATAAATCCAAACCTGGCCTTTAAATGGGGAGATCTATCTGCATCTGTTGGATTTAATGCCTTGAAGGCCGATCTTACCCTCAAAAAAAGACTCCTCACGCCCCCATCCCTGCCAGACGGTACAGAGAAACTCACTGGCGATACATGGGGTTATGGATACAACCTCGGCCTTCTTTACCACCTGAATAGCTTCTGGCAGGTAGGCATATCTTACAGAAGTAAAATAAGGTTAAATGTTGATAATGCCGATGTAGACTTCGATATGCCCGGTCCACTCAGGGACTATTTTCCAAGGACCAAGGGAAGCGGGGTCCTCGACCTTCCGCCCTCCGTCACTGGAGGGATCGCCTTTAGACCAAGCTCCAGACTGTCTCTGGAGTTTGACACTACATGGACAGGTTGGTCCACATATGATGAAATGAAGATCAAGCTCAAAGAACCTGTAGGACCGCCTGGCAATAAAAAAAGCGGGATCACCCAGCCAAAAAACTGGAAAGACGTATTTTCCTACAGGTTTGGTCTGAAATACCGCATTACTGATAATTATACCTTGAGAGCCGGCTATATCTTTGACCATACGCCCGTTCCAGGTACGACCCTTGATCCCCAGATAGCCGATAGTAACCGTCGTATATATACCCTTGGGATCGACTGCCAGATAACGGATAAGGCCTGCCTGGTACTTGCCTACAGCTATATAGATAGCAGTAAACGCCGAAAAGAGAATAATGTATCACCCGGCCTGCCCGAAGGCCTCAGGGCCAACGGAACTTATGAACAAAAGGTCCATTCCATAGGGCTGAGCCTACGTTACAGGTTTTAGCCCTGAATTCTTCAATGTCTACACATCTTTTATCATTTCCTGTAATTCGCAAGGGCAAACACGTAGGTTCGCCCCTACAAAGGCGTCATAATCTAGTAGGACGTAACCGTTCACGTCCGGGACG
>JALTHV010000314.1 GCA_027004315.1 Deltaproteobacteria bacterium | reverse complement strand
GGAGCCAGTCTATCTGCCGCAAAAAGCAGTATAGACCTTGCTATCTCTCTGTCCTGCAGGGAATTCCAGATGTGCTGGCCCAGGTTTCTACGGGTCCTGGCCTCCACGGCATAGAAACCACCCACCAATGTAAGCAGGGTCAAGACCCACAGGACCAGTATCAGGACAGTACCTCTCTGCCCATTCACTTTGCACCTATTGGGATAAGGGGACCTGTATGAAATATCCGCCATGTAGTCACAGGCTCCTCGCCACTTTTTGAGAGGCCCAGGCCCATGGCCACTGCTACAGGTACCTTGCCTCTCTGTCTCCACTCACTTGGCCAGTCTTCAAGACTGGTATGCCTTGTATTTTCTTGATACCTGAACTTCAGAGAGTCTATATTGCGTACAACCGACAGGTCCCAGCCTTCCTTCAGGAGGTCTTGCCTCTCTTCTCTGTCTTTTGGATCTATCTCTTCAGGGAGGTCTTCTTTTAGCTCCCTGGACCTGGTAATGACCCTTTGTGCATAGATGAGGTCCTTGTCCCTATCATCAAAGCGGTATACTACCTTAAAGACACCCCCTGCCTGGGAGCCAAGCGGTACATAGGTAGTCACAAAAGAGAGCTCCATCTCTCCTCCATAGAACATAGAAAGTCCCCTAAGATAGGGATCGTTGCCCCTTACTATGGCCATGAGCTGTGATTCCAAGAGGCCCTCAATGGCAGATATCGCTACCAGATGTCCATTATCCTTTTTGGCCCTACTGTAAGTCATAAGGCCTGTGCGCACGGCCAGAGAAAGTATGAGGACCAGGACCGCCATGAGCGTGACTGAGATCAGGAGTTCAATAAGGGTAAAGCCAGGAGTCCTGGCAAAAAAAGATTTTTCTCTCACATCTGATTTTCTGCAGGGATCCAGCCAGTCAACACAAACGGATGGGCATTATATGGAGGATGTATAGTAAGGACATACTCCTTTAGCTCAGGGACCTCGAGTCCCTTCTTTTCCTGCCCCTGTCTGGCTATCTTTATAACAAGATCCCGGATCTCTAATTTATAATTCCAGCCTGGATGGCCCTCTATCTCTCCATTACCTGGGGATAGCGACCCAGGTTCACTGGACAATTTATAGAGCACAGACTCTGCTATGCCAGCAGCCTCCCTGGCCATATCGCCCCTAAAGGCCTCCCTGTGGCCCTGTGCAAAGCCGGCGAGCAGTACTCCCAGAGAGATCCCCATTATGACCATTGCCACCAAAATCTCTATAAGCGTAAAGCCAGGAGACCTGGCCATCTGCCAATTTGACAACTTAAAGACCATCATGACGAGGTGTGCTCTATGTGTATCAGGCCCAGGATTTTATCGATCTCTATCTGGTCTGTAGAACCATCTTCTTTTTTGAGGTCTATTTCTCCACCACTTGAGCTTCCATCGGGGTAGAAGGTGACGGCATAGACATTGGGCTCCAGCTTCCCTATACCCTTGCCCTCTATCTGTATGGACTTAGGGATATCCTGGCATCTGCGGCCTTCAATGCAGAATTTCCTCTCTTCACCATTGATCAAAAACCTGACTACTCTGCCCCTGCCAAGGCTTGCGGCCCTTGCACGAAACAGGGACTGAGTAAAGGACTGGACAAAGCGCTTCTCTCTCGAGCGAAATATCCCACTGCTGACAGACACAAAGACCAGAGAGCTGAAAATACCTATCAGGACCAGTACCACCAAGAGCTCTATTAGGGTAAAGCCCCTACTCTTACATGGCCACATCATTGATACCGAATATAGCAAGGAGCATAGAGAGGATGATTCCACCCATAATAATCCCCATCAGGACTATAGTTATAGGTTCCACCAGGGCCAGATAGACCTTGGTATCGTGCTGGACCTTTTCCTCAAAGTCATCCGCAATCTTTAGGAGCATGGGCCCCATCTCCCCTGTCTCCTCTCCGATACCTACAAAGTGGACCATGAGTGACGGGAATATTGCCGACTGTTTCATGAGTTGGCTGGGACTCTTTCCCTGACGGACCCCTCTATAGAGGTCCTCCACTGCGCCCCTGATGACGCTGTTGCCCACTACCTCTCCAGCAAGAGAGATACCCTTGAGTATGGGGACTCCACTCCCAAGGAGCGTACCCAGCGTACGGGTCATGCGGCCGAGTTCTATCTTTAACAACATAGGGCCGGCCAGGGGCAGCTTTAAGACAGTCCTGTCCCACCATAGCCTCCCATCAGGCGATCTGATATAGGAATAAAAACCGACAAC
>JALTHV010000313.1 GCA_027004315.1 Deltaproteobacteria bacterium | reverse complement strand
AAGCCGGTGATAGGTCTTCTTGATCTCCTCTGCCGGCACACCAGGCCTAAGTCCAAGGATACTGTAATAATCCTCACTCATTTATATCGTAACCTCTTATAAGTATTTATCCATGCCTACAGACCCCTCCGCTAGAACATGGAGGGATCTCACAGCGCTCTTCACGACCGCAGCAGGTCCTGCCTGGGGCACGTCTCGACGTCCCATTCACAAAGGAAGCAACAGATAATACCCTTTCCATATCAGTACTTCCGCATTCCTTGCAAGAGATATCTTCGTCCTTTCCTATGCCGACCAGATATTCGGATGTGGCCCCACACAGCCTGCATCGATATTCATAGATTGGCACTTCAGACCTCCTAACATTCCTTCCTACAATAGAACCATATATAACCCTTTCACACAGGAATGCTATTCCCGAGCCATGGCTGCTCCACACTTAGGGCATTTCTGCTGATAACAGGGGGTCCCCAATTGATGAGCTACCCTTGTGCCACAGTTGGGGCAGACGCAATAACCACCTGGACCTGCGGCAAAACCTCCGCCCTGGCCACGACCACCTCCGCCCTGACCACCGCGTCCTCCACCCATTCCCCTGCCTGTTCCAGGTCCCTGACCTCTCGGTCCTGTTCCATCTCCTCTTGGCATCTTATTACCTCCTTATTTAGAAATTTTGTGCCACGTTTTCCCATATATCTTTGACTGCCTCACAGCCTTTGGAGTGGCTATCAAATTCTACGATGGTTTTCCCCTGGACCATGGCCTCAGTAAAGGCAAGATCAAATGGAATTCTCCCCATCACAGTCACGCCCTTCTCTCTTGAAAAGGCCTCAATAGCCTCTCCCTCCTTGGGGTTGAGATCAAACTTGTTGATACAAACCATGGCAGGGATTTTAAAAAATGCAGCTAGCTCCACTACACGCTCCATGTCGTGCCTGCCAGAGACCGTAGGCTCGGCTACAATAAGGACGGCCGTAGCCCCTCCAAGGGACGCAATGACCGGACAACCTATACCCGGAGGCCCATCTGTAAGCAGTAGATCCAGGCCCTTCTCTTCAGCAAGCTTTTTGCCTCTCTCGCGTATAAGCGCTACCAGCTTGCCGGAATTTTCTTCTGCAATGTAGAGCCGGGCATGGACCATAGGCCCAAAACGGGTATCAGAAATGCACCACTCTCCACAGGTATTCAGGGGAAAATCAACGGCCTTTTCAGGACAGAAATAGTGACATACGCCGCAACCTTCACACTCTATGGGATTCACCACAAAGTCTTCACTGATAGCATTCCACTTACACAGATCCCGACACAGACCGCACTGTATGCACTTATCTTGATTGATGATAGCTGTACGCCCGGATTCAAAATCGTGACGTTCTTTGACCTGAGGATCCATAATAAGATGGAGATCGGCTGCATCCACATCTGCATCACAGAGGACCTTATTCTCTGCCAATGAGGCAAACGCTGAAAGAATAGTGGTCTTTCCTGACCCGCCCTTGCCACTTATGATAACTATCTCCTTCATAACAATCCCTTTCTCTAAAATATAAAAATATTTTTAAATGGATTCAATGCAGCCCCCGGCTGCCAAGATCAGGCTCAGGAAAAGCCACTCGGAGATGAACACGAGGATGATGCCCTGCTGCTCCCTTTTAAGCTGCTGCCAGAATCTACAGAAGAAAAGGTGGACAGGAGTGCCTCAGTATCCTTACATCCACACAAAGGACAACACACCTGATCTCTATCTTTACTCCTAAGACATAAACATTCGAAGACATTACCACAATTTTTACATTTGAATTCATAGATAGGCATATTTGTATCCCCTTTAATTTTTGATGTCCTCGCAAAAAGTCTTTTTCTCACGCCAAGGCGCAAAGCTTACAAAGGCAATCTATTGCTATTAAAGAAAAAACTCTGCGCCTTGGCGACTTTGCATGATATTTTTTGATTTTTTACTAAGCCATCAATTTTTAGAGAAAGAAATTTCTCTGATCTTGTGATACAGATTCTTAAACTTTTCTTTCCACTCTGGGATCAACTCGACAATCATCTCTCCCTTTGAATAGGCCTCTGCAATCTGCCTATCAAACGGAATCTCTAATAGGAGAGGCACGCCCTCCTCTTCTGCATATCTCTTTACCTGATCATTGCCTATTCCAGAACGGTTAATGACCAGACCACACGGAATCCCGAGGACCCTGACGGCCCCAACAGCCAATTTTAGGTCATGCAACCCAAATGGTGTCGGCTCTGTGACCAATAACACAAAGTCTGCACCCTTCATGGAGGCAATGACCGGGCATGAGGTGCCAGGAGGTGCATCGATTATGGTCACGCTCTCAGGCCGGGTATATTCCCGCACCTTTTTGATCATGGGCGGGGCCATGGCCTCTCCAATCCTCAATTCTCCCTGGACAAATTCCAACCCGTTTCTATGTCCCCTCTTGATTGTGCCTAATTCCCTTTCTGCCTCACTGATAGCTTTTTCAGAACACACCTCCATGCAGCCACCGCAACTGTGACAGAGTTCAGGAAACGTCAAGACCGTCTTGCCAATCACGACAATGGCCTTGAACTGGCATATCTCCCCACATTTTCCACAGAGACTACATCTCCCCATATCCACTTCAGGCACCGGGGTAGTGATGGTCTTGACCTCTTCGATGCTGGGTCGGATGAACAGAGAGGAATTCGGCTCCTCTACATCACAATCTAGTAGTTGGACATCGGGTTCAAGAGAGACAGCCAAATTGGTGGCCACAGTTGTCTTTCCTGTACCTCCCTTTCCACTTGCTACACTGATAATCATTATTTGCTCCTCTCATAGGGTCGTCAAATTTGTCGCTTTCAACGTAACCGATCACATTCCCCCGGCCAGCGCTAGCCTTTTTGTAATTTCTCAATAAGTCCTGGCAACTTCGATGTAACCGATCACAGGGTGCTTCTTTTGGAAACGATTTGCGTTAGCCCTGTAGTTTTCTTGGTTTTTGCAGCATTGGAAACCCTGGCTCCGTTTATTGAGAAGTTACGCTCTTTTCAGGGCTTCAGTGCGGATTAATGGGCAGAGTGCCCTGATCTTGTGCATCAAGCTGCTCCTGAAACCCTGGGAAAAGTCTACCGCTGGCCGGGGACATAAACGCTTACCTCTCAACAGTCCTTAATGGTCACAGAGATTACTGCCTGTTACCAGAACATTAGAGAGGTACTGCCTTGCCAGGGACTCAGGGGAATCCATTGGGGCACCAATGATGACCTCTATCCCCTTTTCCTCCAAAAGCCTCTGTGCACTTTCTCCCATTCCACCCACAATCACCACATCAGCCCCCTGATCGTAAAGCCATTGAGGGAATACCCCTGGTTCATGGCCTGGAGAGGCACGCATTTCCGTCCTTACTATTTTCTTACCCTGTGTCTCAATAAATGCAAACTCTTCACAGCGACCAAAATGGGGAGAGAGTTTCCCCTCTAATACAGGGATAGCAAGCACCTTTGTATCTTTTGAGCGTTGTTCCCTGGACGGAATTTTCTTTATTGATCCAGAGGCCGTCAATTCCACGACCTTATCTACCATCTTGTTGATAGCCTGGGTGAATGGGAGTTGGCCATTTTTCAGTACATCCATAGTCCCTGCATCCTCACTACGGACCACCTCCGGCTCTATAGGCAGGCTTGCCAGAAGCCTCAGGCCTTCCCTTTCTGCAGTCATCTCTCCTCCATGCAGTTTGAACAACTCAATAGTCTTTCCACAATAAGGACACGTAAGGCCGCTCATATTCTCAACTACTCCCAGGATCTCCATGTTGACCTTACGGCAAAAATTAATGGATTTTCTGACATCGGCCAATGAAAGCTCCTGAGGAGTGGTTACAACTATTGCCTTGGCATCCGGGACGGTCTGGGCCACAGTCAGGGGTTCATCCCCAGTACCAGGCGGAGAGTCTACGATCATATAGTCGAGATCCATCCAGTCAATATCTGAAATAAATTGCCTGATCACGCCACTCTTAAGGGGTCCCCTCCAGATAGTCGCAGCATCCTTGTCTCCCAAAAGGACCCCTATCGACATCACCTCCATATTGGGAAGATATTTGACAGGCATCGGTTTGCCGGCGTGACCACCCGGACGCAGGGTCCCCTTCAACCCCAGTATGGTAGGGATACTGGGACCGTGGAGATCCACGTCCATGAGACCGACCTGATAACCTCTCATGGCAAGGGCCACAGCGAGATGGGTAGCTACACTGCTCTTACCTACCCCACCTTTTCCGCTCATGACAAGGATTTTATTCGTTATGTGATGGAGTCTCTCCTTAATTTCGTGCTCCTGCATTTTCAGTTGGGCCTTTTGGGTCTCTTTATCCACTTTTTTCATTATCTGTTACCTTTCTTCACTGGTTATCTATTTCTTCTCTAAATTCCTGATCCTGTCCTCGATGGACTCAAGCTGACTGCGCAGACTATCCGCCTCTCTCTTCAGAGACTCAACTCCTCCGCTATCTGGCAAGGGACCAGGCTGAGATTGACTGGATCCAGCAAATCTCATACCTCCACCCATGCCCATGCCACGGCCGCCACCCATGCCCATGCCACGGCCGCCGCCCATGCCACGGCCGCCACCTCCGCCCATGCCCATACCACCTCCGCCCATGCCAAAATGGCTTTGGACATTCGGAGTAGTACTGCTGGACAGTTTGCCAGATTTATATTGCTCAACGGCCTGCCGCACTGGACCACTTACACCAGTAATTACCTGAATGTTGGTTGCCCCAAAGGTCTGGAAGGCGTTTGGCCCGCAATTTCCAGTCAAAACGGCCGATACGCCCTTGCTTGCCATAAGCTGTGCAGATTGTATCCCTGCCCCTCCACCTAAAGCAATATTTGCATTGTTAACGGCCTCAAACTCCATAGTATCTGGATCAATAATCAGGAAGTAAGGGCACCGTCCAAAACGCGCCTCTACCATGTCATCAAGTGTAGGACCTGTAGATGTAACTGCTATCTTCATATTTTTGCCTCCTAGTCATTTTTTATTTTGGAGTATTAGAGGCATACACATAATCTCTATCCTCCATTCTTATGGCTCCATAGTATACGCTGCTGTCTCTCCGCTCTACCCGGATCCGATCGGTATGCATCAGATTCCCGAGGTATTTTGAGACCTCATTGAGATGCATGCCGAATGTGTCTGCAATTTGTCTCGCTGTACACGGCCGTCGCTGCAACATGGAAAAGATCGTTTCCTGATTCACTTGCATATGCTCCGGATACTTTGCCTTAAATTCTCCAATGACCTCTGCCGTCGGATGAAATAGGCGGGTAAGTGCCTCTGCCTGTCCCCTGGACAGGGCCACAGCAAATCCCTCTGCAGGCGGCCGGATAACTGTATTGATCTGGATACGATCCGGTCTAATCTCCTCTGCCAGGGCAGCAATCTTACTGACATCGGAAGGCATAGAATTGATGCCAGCGACCAAGAATACCTCCATCCATAATTTCCCCTTAAATTGCGCACGAAAGGCCTTCTGTCCCTCAATTAGCTGATCAAAATGCAACTGTGGATGGGGGCGATTTACCCAACAGTATGAGGTCTCATCCCAGGCACTCAGAGAGACCTTCACGATATCCGCATGCGATGCCGCATCACGCACCTCTGGGAGATAGAGCATAGTTCCATTGGTCAAAAGCACAGCAGGAATCGTGGTATTAGAACGAATAAATTCCAATACATCCCCAAAATGCGAATGAAGCGTCGGTTCTCCAGAACCAGAAAGGGTAATATAATCTGCCTCGCCGTAGTTTGCCAGCCATTCCCTGAGTTCTGCAATCACCATATCTGTAGGGACATATTCTCGCCTGTCCAGTGTCTTTTTAGTGGTCCTTCCCAGCTGACAGAATACACAATCCAGACTGCATGTCTTATAGATAGATAGGTCTATACCAAGTGATCGCCCAAATCGACGGGAAGGCACTGGGCCAAAAAGATATTTCCCCTTCATAATTAATCTTCCTCAACAAAACTCTCATTATTTCTAAATCTACATCCTGGCATCCGGAATTTCTTTGTAAATAGGGTACCCGTCATATAGGCCTCCAGCACCTCATCAACGGCCCCTGCTACAAAAGGGATGATCTGGATACGGTGCGCTTCAATGAGATTGGCAAAAAAACCAGATATACCACCACAGATCAGGACTTTTACACCCAAATCATCCAACTTTGTAGCCCTGGAAAACGGGGAATTGGACTCAAAGGGCACAAGATGTCTTTCAATTACCCTGCGACTCTCGATATCCACAACGAGTAACATAAGAGTGGAATCGAAGAGTGGAGAAATTCGATCTTCCCAAACGGTTAAGGCCACCTTCATCTGAAACATCCTCCCAGACTCTTAACTTTACGAAGCAAATAGTGTACCAGAGATAATGATGTGACCTTAGTCTTGGATAAAATTATGTATTATCAAAAGGTTAAATAAAAATAGGGAAATCAGAAACAGAAAAGGATCTAGGGGCATAGTCGCAATTATGCGACTATATGCTCCTTCCAGAGTCGCCATCATGCAACCCCATGAAGAGCATAACTGTTCAGGTCCCCGGGGAAATGTGAACGTAACTGTTCACATTCCCCCGGCCAGCGGTAGCATTTTGAAGGGTTTCAGAAGCATCGCTTGATGCACAAGATCAGGGCCTCTGCCTATTAATCCGCGCTGAAACCCTTCAAAATGCTACCGCTGGCCGGAGACATGACGGTTGCAACAGGGGGGTGTGAACGGTTACTAAAGAGCAGTTAGGACCTGCCTGCCATCTACATCTAACGGTGGCTCAACGTTCACGGTTCCCGGTTGAGGCCCTATAACCTTTA
>JALTHV010000312.1 GCA_027004315.1 Deltaproteobacteria bacterium | reverse complement strand
CCTGCCTTCGCGTGATCAGGGTCATACAGTATGGCATTGGGATTATATACCTGACCTATGACCAATACGGTCTGAGGTATCCTTGGGACAACGAGCCCGTCGCCATCCTCAAGGATGATATCCTGGCTACTCCCCTTAAGGCTCTTTATATCTCTGATCCTCAGTACAATTCTACCGCTGGGCTTTGCCTGCGAGAGCTTCTTGACCAGCCTATTTAGAGAGGAGATGGTAAACCTTGACTGTTCTGCCTCTGCCTTTGAAAGAGTGCTCTGTATCTCCTGGTTTGAGAGCCTTGCAAGCTCTATCTGCATCCTGTCAGTAAGCTCACGTATGCGCTTTTCCTGGAGTTTTCTTACAGATTTCCGCGTAAAGACTATACCCCTTAGATATGCCTCGTCTGTAAAGCCACCGCAGCGTTCAATAAGCGAGCTCAGCCTCTCTCCCTTACTAATGGTATATGGACCCGGGAACTTGACCTCGCCCTGGACCTTGACATGCCAGGTCTCCCGCCACCCGGGTATCTTCTTTATAAATACCGAGTCATATGGATTGAGTAAGAGATTGGCACCCTGTTCCCCCTTGAGGGCCTTCCGAACATTAAAGGTCAAGAGCCTTGTCTTTACCACGTGACCAGGCGTAAGCTGAAATCTCATGAGCTCGCCCTGCTCAAGGTATGCAGTCTCTTTGACATTTCCTGCAATGATAAGGAGGTCCCTGAGGGTCATATTGGCTGCATAGGTATAGGTCCCCGGCCTGTTCACCTCGCCTGATATCGACACGGTCTGGTAGGGGACCATCTCCTGGATGCTATGCACTACGACCCTGTCTCTTGCCTGCATGAGCAGATTTTCCTTTTGGTCTCCCCTGAGGGCCTTCCCAAGGTTAACGAAGATGATCCTCTCTTTGTGGGTCTTTGGATCAATACGATAGATATGTGCAAGCCTGAGATAGGCGTTTCTCGTGAGCCCACCTGCCAGGTGAATCACATCTTTGAGATGGGTCGTGTCATCTATCCTGTATGTACCCGGCTCCCTTACCTCGCCCTGGACAGTAACCCGCGGGGGGCTCTCAAAGTACCACCTGTTGAAGATATAGACCTCATCCAGGGGCTTGAGTGCAAGGTCATCCCTTTTATCTCCATGCAGGAGCCCTGAGGGCCTAAAAGGTATGAGCTCAGTGCTCATGGTCTTCAGGTGATACCTCTTTACCAGGCCGTAATCCAGGGCGGCATCTGTGGCCAGGGCATTGATATTGGGGATAAGCTCATGGAGCCTCATACCCTGGTGCCAGGCATAGCTGCCTGGCCGAATTACATTTCCATAGAGGAAGACCGCATTTACGCTGGTGGGGACGATGGAAAAGACCTTTATCACATCGCCGTCTTCAATAGGAAAGGTGCGGTATTTCGACCAATCGCCGCCTTTTAGATCAAGTACTATTTTCTTTTGATGTCTGTAATTTCTTTCCACCTGTATGCGCTGGGCATAGGCTGTGGGGCGAATGCCAGCAGCCAGGTCAAATACCGTTCCAAGGTCTCTTCTATCGGAAAGTTCGTAAACCGCCGGTCTCCTGACGTTTCCATAGACAGTGACCCTCGGCCCACTCTTTGGTACAAAGATAACATCCCCTGGAAGGAGCTTTTTATCTCCAGAGACCTTGCCCTTCAACAGAAATTCATAGAAATCGACGCTGGAGATCACCTTATTATTCCGCTTGAGTTCCACTCGTCTCAAGGTGCCAAGCCTCGTGGGACCGCCTGATGCAAGGAGGGCGTTCGTAAGGGTGGAGAGGGCGCTTACTGTATACAGGCCTGGATTTCTTACCTCACCTAACACAAAGACCCTTATGGACCTCAGGCTCCCCATTGAGACCCTTGCATTTACTCCGGTCATGGCCTCAAGCTTATGCCTGAGCACCTTCCTTGCATCATCGAAACTGAGTCCGAGCACGGGCACCGGACCTACATGTGGCACGTCCAGCATGCCATTCCTGTCCACCACAAGGTGCATGGTCTCATCAAGCCTGCCCCATAAGAACACGACAAGTTCATCTCCAGGCCCAAGGAGATAATTCCCAGGGACAGGGACATTAGTTATGGGGGCAAAGGTGGATGGGGGATTCTGGAAGAGGTCATAGCCAAAATATGGCAGCTTCGGGACCGGCCTTTCCTTTGGATGCATAGACAGAAGGGTTGCCATGTCCGGGGGCATTTTAGGGGGCTGCCAGGTTATCTTGCCCTTATTTTCTTCCTTT
>JALTHV010000311.1 GCA_027004315.1 Deltaproteobacteria bacterium | reverse complement strand
AGCGGAGGAGAACAGGGAGGGTCCTATGCTGCAAAGACCTCAGAAAACAAGGGGCGAGAGCATGTTGGAAAAAGAAGCACCCTGTGATCGGTTACCAAAATGAAGCCTCCACTTATTGAGAAGTTACATGTCAACCTACTTAGTAAGCTATAGCTAATCAGGATGACAAAGTCAAGTTGCCTCCGCTGCCTATCCACACATAGATGCCTAAGATATCATCAGTCTCCAATTTGAGATCTGGTTGGCATGTACTGCGTACCGGCTGGACAACTCAGCCCGTGGATTCTCACTTGATCGTCTCAATAGCTACCTTGGCCTTAAAGGCTGCATCATATTTCTTTCGCATCGATTTCATATTCTCTCCTGAACATGCAAAAAATGTCAGCCAATACACCCACATCATATAAAGACCTTGGCAAAGATTTGCTATTGTGCTACATAGAAGATTTAGATGTTGTATTTTTTAAATATTACCGATCGGTTTGGGGAATGAGTCGCTTACAGGATACCAAATTCTGTAGGGGCTCAAGGACGTATTTCTTTGGAATTTTTTGGAATTTCTCAAAGATTTTTAATTTATCGAAATGTTTAAGGAGGATGTAGAGATGGCTGTTTACGTATTTGGACACAAGAGCCCGGACACAGATGCTATAACTGCTGCCATTGCCTGGGCAGAGTTACAGAAGATGGTTGGAGTTGATGCAGTACCCTGTAGGCAGGGGGACCTCAATCCTGAGACAAAATTGGTGCTTGATAAATTTGGTATTGATATCCCGGAACTCCGCACAGACGTGACTGGCGAGAAGTATATGTTGGTGGATCACAGCGATACAAAGCAGGCCCCTGACAACTGGGACAAGGGAGAGTTGCTGGCAGTTGTCGATCACCACAAGATTGGAGATATTACAACTCCTAGTCCTATCTTTTTCTGTGCCATGCCCTATGGCTGCACAGGTACTATTCTCCACATCCTGTATAGGGATGTCTTCAAGAAGGAGATACCAGCTAATATTGCCGGTATTATGATGTCGGCCATATTGAGCGATACAGTCCTCTTTAAATCGGCAACATGCACTCCTCAAGACAAAGAGGCCGTGGAGGCACTTGCCAAGATAGCCGGGATTGACAAACCCCTGGACTGGGGCATGGAGATGGCCAAGGCCAAGAGTGCAGTAGAGGGCGTTGCTCCTAGGGATTTGATCTTCCGTGACTACAAAGACTTCGACATGAGTGGCAATAATGTGGGCATAGGTCAACTGGAGTTGGTGTCGCTGGACCTCGTAGCCAACATGAGAGATGACCTCTATGCCGAGCTTGAAAAGGTCAAGGCCGAGGGAAGCCGCCACAGTGTCTTTCTCATGCTTACGGATATCATGCAGGAAGCCACAGACCTTATGGCTGTCACGGATGATCCAGGCATAGTTGAAAAGGCCTTTGGAAAGACCTTAGAAGGCAAGACTGTATGGTTACCTGGGGTACTCAGCCGCAAGAAGCAGATGGTTCCGCCTCTGGAAAAGGCCTTTTCTGCATAGATTTTTTGAGGCATTAATTATAGCCGGGGTATAGTCCCGGCTTTTTTTGTTATAAGAGGTGTTTTTTTAATCCATTATGTTTATATTTAAGAGATTTTTTTGAACAGCAGCGAAATCCAAGATAGACAAATATGGAGGCTTTGGTATGAGAGAAGACCTGAAGGAGCGTTTTGTAGAAGGGCAGTTCAGATTCATGGATGGAGATATTGAGGGCTGTATTACCATCTTTACAGAGATAGTGGAGGCAGACCCTCAGTGCAGCAAGGCATACCAGGCAAGGGCCATAGCACATATGAAGGCAGGTGATAATAAGGCAGCGATTGAAGATATTGAAGCGGCTATACAATGTGATCCTCAAAACAGCCGTCTTTACTATCACAAGGGGAGCATCCTGGCCCAGGCAGAGGCCTTTGATGAGGCGATCGAGAGCCTGTCACAGGCAATTGCCATTTCCCCTGAATATGCCCCTGCCTACACGGTAAGAGCAAAGATCTATGAACGTATGGGCGATAGAGATGCAGCGGCCGAAGACATGACCCGTGCTGCCAAACTCGGGAAAGAATCAACAACGGTGGTAGACTTTTAAAGATTTTAATAGTGCCACGTGAGTCCCAAATAGGCACCAAAGGGACTGGCCTTTATCGGGCTATATGTACCGGGTACCATATAGTGCTTGTCGAATATATTCTTCAGCGCCAATTGGGCATCAAGGCCTCGGAATAAAA
>JALTHV010000310.1 GCA_027004315.1 Deltaproteobacteria bacterium | reverse complement strand
CTGAAACCCTGAAAAAAGCTACCGCTGGCCGGAGACGCGAACGGTTACGCCAGAACTTATTGAGAAGTTACGCAAAAAGGACTTAACAACTTAATGTTAGAACTAATTCGGAAAAATGCGGGCTCCTGGATCATAAAGTTTATATTGGGTATCCTGGTACTGGTATTTTCTCTCTGGGGGATAGGAAGCTTCCGTTCCCAAAAGGCCAATATCCTGGCCAGGGTTAATGGGGACAAGATCCTCATGGAATCTTACCACAGGGCCTATAATAACTTAATGGATCGTTATAGGCAGATGTTTAAGGGACGGATCCCCGAAGGTCTTTTGAGGCGTCTGAACATCAAGCAGCAGGTTGTTGACAGTCTTATAAATAAGGCCCTTATCCGCCAGGCAGCCAACAGACAGGGTATACTGATCACCAACAAAGAGGTACAAGAACTTATCCTCAGTATACCCGCCTTCAGAAGGAGAGGGGCCTTTAACCAAAGACTCTATGAAAGGGCCTTGAGAGAGAATCAGCTGACTCCTGCTGCCTTTGAGACACAGGTGAGGGAGCAGCTACTCGCTGATAAGCTGAGGACCCTCTTGTGCTCTGGGCTTGCTGTTACTGATGCAGAGGCCAAACAGCATTACATGTATGAAAATGAGAAAGTCAATCTTGCCTATGTAGCAATTGATCCCTCAAGATGCAAAAGAGAGGTCAATGCTACAGATGAGGCCATTAGCTCCTGGTACAAGGCACACAAAGAAAGATATATGACAGAGCCCCAGATAAGGCTCAGGTACCTGGCCTTTAAGGAAGCCGACATCAGAAATGGTGCCAATGTGACGGATCAGGAGGTCAAGGCCTACTATCAGGATCACAGGGATGAATATGAGGTTAAAGAGCGTAGGCGCGCAAGGCACATATTGCTCAGGGTCCCAAGAAATGCAGATAAAAAGGAGGTAGAAAAGGTCCGGGAAAAGGCGGAGAAAATCTACGAAAGGATCAAAAAAGGAGAGTCATTTGCGAGGCTTGCCAGAGAGTATTCTGAAGATCCAGGGAGCGCCAAAAAGGGAGGAGACCTGGGCTTTTTTAGCAGGGGTATGTTGGTAAAACCCTTTGAAGATGCCGTATTCTCCATGAAGGAAGGGGAGGTAAGCAGACCTATCCGTACCCCCTTTGGCTGGCATATTATCAAGCTTGAGAAGATAGAACCAGCCAGGCTGAAGTCCCTGGCAGAGGTAAAGAAGTCTATTGTCACCAGGCTCAAGACCAAAAAGGCCGAGACAATAATATGGGATCGGGCCAATGCGGCCTATGATAAAATAATTCAAATGGGGAGCCTCAGCGGCTATGCGAAACAACATGGGCTCAAACTCGAGACCACCAAGCTCTTTACCCAGAAGAGACCTCCCGCTATAATAGGGACCAATCCAGATCTCCTGAAGGCCATATTTTCTTTAAATGCCGGTGAATTGAGTTCCCTGCTCCAGGTGCCTCAAGGTATCCTCATTGCCGAGGTGCTTGAAAAGAAATTTCCCCATATACCCCCTATGAAGGAGATAAAGGGACAGATAAAGAGGGATTATATCCAGCAAAAGGCAAGGGATCTTTGCCAGATAGAGGCCACGGAGCTCCTTAAAACCGCAAAGAAAGAGGGCCTTGAGGTCGCTTGCAGGAAGAAGGGGCTCAAGGTCCGGGAGACAGGTTTCTTCAAACGGACAGATAGGAGTGCCAGAGGCGGACTGCCTCTCAATGTAATCCAGGCAGGACTCTCCCTGTATGAGGGAAAGGTCTATCCTGACAAGGTTACTGAAAGTGGAGGCAAGTTCTATGTACTGGCCTTCAAGGGTAAAAAGGATGTAGATGCCGCAGGCTTTTCCACACAAAGAGAGGCCATTATCAAGCGGATCCTCAATCACAAAAAACGTACTGTATTTAATGACTGGCTAAAGGACCTACGAAGAAAGGCCTCGATAGAGATGGTTACAAAGATTTAGGGTAACTTCTCAATAAGTTCTGGCGTAACCGTTCGCGTCTCCGGCCAGCGGTAACTTTTTTCAGGGTTTCAGTGCGGATTAATGGGCAGTGCCCTGATCTTGTGCATCAAGCGATGCTCCTGAAACCCTGAAAAAAGTTACCGCTGGCCGGGGGGAATATGATCGGTTACATCGAAGTTGCCATGACTTATTGAGAACTTACGATTTAGGGACTGTTGGGTTAGAGATGGCCTTTTTGAGGGCAGCCATATGTACCTCTCCTGCAAAGTGTAGGGGG
>JALTHV010000309.1 GCA_027004315.1 Deltaproteobacteria bacterium | reverse complement strand
AGGGAATCTTTTTGTCCATCTTTCAGTAGAAGATAATATAAAATTGCAGATGTACTTGGCAGGTAAAATTGATAAGGTGTGGTTAGATAAACTGATTGAAGCAGTTGGATTGGCAGACCGCAGAAATACATTTCCTATGCATTTATCCGGAGGAGAATCAGCCCGGGCGGGGCTTGCAGTCGCAATGGCTGCAAAGCCAGTATTACTCCTTGCAGATGAACCAACAGGCGAAGTTGATTTCAAGACAGAAAGGCAGATTCTTAGTTTACTGGATGAATATAGAAAAAAAGGTAATGCAGTGTTGATTGTTACGCATAGTAATGCGGTAGCAAATTTCGCCAACCGCATTATACATCTATTTGATGGGAGGATTGTAGGCAATGAATGATTTGTATGTCAGGCTGGAAAGAGTTGGTCGCACATATTTGCAGGGTGAAATAGCAGTTAGAGCATTAGAATTGGTTACCTGCGAAGTTGTTCCGGGTGATAGGATTGCAGTTGTTGGTCCTTCTGGTAGTGGAAAATCCACCCTCCTGCACATTATGGGAGGAATTGATAATCCAACTGAAGGAAGTATCACCTGGCCTGCCTTAGGTAAGAAAGAAAATCTTCGTCCCCAGAAAATAGGGTATGTTTTTCAAACTGTTAGTCTGGTTGCATCCTTAACTGCACTTGAAAATGTTGAACTACCTCTTTTGCTTATGGGTATTTCTCCATCTAAAGCACAGGATGCTGCTTTTAAAACGCTTACAAGAGTTGGATTAGAACCAATTGCATATAAATTACCTGAGGAACTCTCGGGAGGGCAGGCTCAGCGTGTAGCAGTAGCCCGTGCTTTAACTTCACATCCAAAAATGATTCTTGCAGATGAACCCACAGGCCAATTAGACCATCCTACCGCTCAACATCTGCTTGATGTCTTACTTGAGTATCTTGAATCAACAGATATGGCACTCGTTGTGGCTACCCATGATAGTTTAATTGCAGATAGAATGAAAACAATATGGCATATTGAATATGGAAAGTTAGAGGTGGGGAAATGAGTATTATCTTAAAATGGATTAAAGGTATATTTATCTACCGTTCTGCAAGACTTATAGGAGCAATGATAGGGGTAAGTTTAGCAATTACTTTACTTGCATCACTGGGAACATTTCTGGTCTCAAGTTCTTCCACCCTTACGAAGAGGGCAATATCGGATATTCCGGTGGACTGGCAGGTATTGCTTACCTCAAATGCTGATAAACAAAAGGTTAAAGATGCTATTGATAAAACGACATCTTATACTAAATTAGAGGAAGTAGGTTATGCAGATGTAGGTGGTTTTATAGCAACAACAGGGAAAACTGTTCAGACAACAGGTCCCGGAAAGGTACTTGGAATAAGTTCTAATTATCGTTCTAATTTTCCACAAGAACTCCGACAACTTACAGGTTCAAAGCAAGGGATATTGGTCTTTCAGCAAACAGCAGCAAATCTTCATATAAAAGAGGGGGATATTGTTACAATTAAAAGATTGGGATTACCGCCTGCCCAGGTAAAGGTTGACGGAGTGGTTGATTTGCCCTATGCAAATTCATTATTCCAGGCAATAGGTGTCCCACCAGGCGCAGCCCCGATTGCACCACCAGACAATGTTCTTTTAATCCCGCTCAATAAGTGGCATAAAATATTTGACCCACAGGCTAAAATTCGTCCTGATGCTGTTCACACACAATTTCATGTCGAATTATCGCATAATTTGCCTGCAGACCCCACATCTGCCTATACTTATGTAAAACATTTATCAAATAATCTTGAAGCAAGGATTGCGGGGAGTGGAATTGTAGGGAATAATATAGGAGTTAGACTTTCAGCGGTGCGTGGAGATGCACTTTATGCCCGCATATTATTTCTATTCTTAGGTTTGCCAGGAGCTATCCTCGCAATTCTGCTAACTATATCCATTGCTGTATCAGGTAAGGAACATCGGCAGCATGAGCAAGCCCTTTTGAGAACAAGGGGAGGTTCTATTGGACAAATTCTCAGATTTGAATCAATGGAAGCTTTGATTGTTGGAATTGGAGGTGTAATAATAGGCATTGGATTTACATATTTAACAGGGAAAACCATTGCATCATCTTCTATAATTGCAAGTAAATCAAATTTATTATGGGTAATTAGTTCTGCTATCTTAGGATTAATTTTAGCTATGAGTGCTATAATGTATCCAGCGTGGAAACAGGCAAAACTTAATACTGTATTATCGTCGCGGGCATTAGTAAGG
>JALTHV010000308.1 GCA_027004315.1 Deltaproteobacteria bacterium | reverse complement strand
CCATGTACTCATTATGGCCTGCAAGGCCAAGCATGGCCCTGATGTAGCGGTGTTGCATTTTCTTATCCGGTGCAGGGCAGTCTGCAATCCTGTTGCCTCTGACGCCTGTGTCACACTTCAGTATGCAAAAAATATCATGATGGCTGCTCTCTAGCTCGGTCTTTATCTTGTGCTTCTCCCATCTTATGTCTTTTTTGCACATATAGTTGAAGAGCTCTGACTTATGATATATTGGGCGATTGGTCCCTCCCTTAAGCAATTGATACGTCTTGTTGATTACCTTAAAGGGATCGCCGTTGCCTATACCGGTCTTCCAAAAGGCCCTGTATCTCTTGCAGAGGACCTCTTCTAATTTATCTTGTTTCATATCAGCAGGCAGGAAACACCCAAAGCCCTTGCTCTGGCAGGACCCGAAATTGTTATAGGCCAAGACATAGGGAAGTACCTTGCGGATAAATCGGACCAGTTCCTTGTGGAAGCTGAAGATTTCAACCCGTACACTATTATGCCGGACAGCATAGTGATCACCGAAATATGGGGCGCGAGGAGATATGGGCCTGCCTGCCGATCTCTCTGCCCTCACATGGACCTTGTACCGGGAGGGGCCCTTTTCTCTTGAGAAATTCTCCTGGATCAGGGCCTCATACTCTCCGTACAGGGCCGGATCAATATTTTTTAGATCATCCAGTACAAACCTGTCTATCTTTGGCTTCAGCTCACTTGCCCGAAGACTTGCCCCAAACTGGTTATACTGAAACTGGATAATAGGGGTATATTGCCTTAGATCAAGATTTCCCTTCATCATTTCCTCTCTTTTTGAAGTAACCCTTCACACCCCCTCCTGTTGCAACCGTCCACGTCCCCGGCCAGCAGTAGCCTTCTTCAGGGTTTCAGAGCAGCTTGATGCACAAGATCAGGGCACTCTGCTATTAATCCGCGCTGAAACCCTTCAAAAGGCTACCGCTGGCCGGGGGGAATGTGAGCAGTTACTTTTTGAAGCCATAAAAAAAATACTTGATAGGTGCCCAAAATTTTAAGTACTCAAAGATGCTAATGCCAGGGTGTTTCTTCATCTTTGAAAGATACCCAATCGTTATCCTGAGTGCGATCCCATATGATATGGCGAAAAGGATTATGCTGAAGCCCCACCATAACTTGGATGACTGTACAATTTGGCAGGCAAGCGGAAGATATCTACCTATCAACTCCTTGATTATCCCACTCATTCCGGGGTCTATAAAGGCCAGGTTCATGCCAAAGAATCCGGTCAATACCATGAGAGGCAGAAACACGGCACCAAGGATAGTCAGGGTCTCTACCTGGGCATTGGAATGTCTGTCATAGGAGAGTCCTATATATTCGTACAGTTCTTTTATCTCGGTCTTGAGGTCTTCCATCTCGGTTTTGAGTCCTATGACTTCAATGGCCTGGGTATACATCTCTATCCCCTGTTCCTGGGGCGTCACCTCAGTAAACCACAGGCAATTTACAAAATGGATATATTTGGCATGGAGGTCTTCTACACGCCTTGTTATCTCTCCAAGATTTTGATCCTTTCTCTTCTTTATGTCATTGCTTATCTCTGTAACCTCTGTAGAGAACTTCAAGATACTTGCCCTCTGTGCAAGAAGGAGTCTGGCTATCTGGGCATATTGTCGCCGCATATGCTGCCTGATAGTTTTGTATGCAAAATCCCCTGTGTCAGTGATAGAGGTCAGGCTGTACCGGGTAATGCCATAAAATGTGCCATAACCAGCCCATCTTTGATAAGTCGATCTTTCTATGAGTTCATGCATCATGCCAGGGTGTTGACAGGTCAAAGATCCCCCATCATGGTACATAAATCGATACCACATATCTGAGTTCTCATAACAATAACCACCTCTATCATCTTTCTGCTTCAGGATATTGGACCACTTATCTGAGCCGTACCAGCAGATTGCATACATCCTGTCATCAATGATAGGCCTGTATTCGTACACTTCCTCCTTATTATCCTGGGAAGGTAATTTGAATTTATTGCCCAGCAGCTTCTTTATGTATTCGGCCACATTGCGATGCCCCTTTCTAAATTTATCCAGTGGAAAACTTTCTAGTATCTCTGGAGTGTCATCAATATCTAAGTCAAGCGTAATAGAGTCGGCCAAGAAGACCTCCTTTGTCCCCTCTACCCCTTTTTCTTCGTCAAGATATTGCGGGTAAATCCTCTTTCCATAGTCATTTATTTTCAGTACATCTTCGATACTTGAATATTTGTCATTGAATAA
>JALTHV010000307.1 GCA_027004315.1 Deltaproteobacteria bacterium | reverse complement strand
CACCATCAAGAACCGGTCCCTGTCAAGACGCATTATGTGCCTGAAAATCGGCTTTAATGACTTAAAATCCTTGAAAATGTGCTTCATGGCAAGGATCGAGGCCGCAAGAGTGGCCGTCTTATATTCAATGGTAAAATCATGTCATCATGCGGTGCGGGGTTAGCTGCGGGGCTATATCCGGAATTCTCAAACGCCCATTCGCTCGGGGGCGCAGAGAAAAGATTATGCCATGACCAGCGAACGGGACTGATTTTTTCAATATCCTTATCTGTGTCCAAAATAAGATGGGACACGGATCCGCGCAGATAAACACAGATCAGGAGACAACGCCCTTGACAAGGGGGTTAAAATGCGCATACTAGATTGAATAAATTTGTTCATTTACTATTGACTAAATTTATCCATTAATGGAGGCCCGCTATGGATGTTCGTTTTGCCCCTCACAATACTCACATGGAAGATCCGGAGTTGTTTTCCAGGCGCGACCCACATCTCAAGCAATTGCAAAAACAGCTATTGGTGCACCGGTCTTTTCTATTGCGGAAACTTCCCCGGCATCAACCAGGTATCTACACCGTTGGCGGAGGCCGGCAGGTGGGGAAAACCACTCTTTTGAAACAGTGGATGTCGGATCTTCTCAAAAGCGGTATCGCCCCCGAATCTATTGTTTACATCACCGGAGAGCTGATTGATGACCATCATTCCCTTGTCAGGCTCGTCACTGAAATTCTGGACGAAATGCCAGGCACCGACTTGCGTTACCTGCTTCTTGACGAAATCACTTATATCCGACACTGGGACAAAGGCATCAAGTATTTGGCCGATGCGGGCATACTGGAAAATACTGTCATGGTTATTACTGGTTCGGACCTGGTTATCATCCAGGAAGCACGCATGCGTTTTCCTGGACGCAGAGGTGCCGCGGATGTGGTGGATTTTCACCTTTATCCTCTCAGTTTTTTCGAAACGGTGCATTTAAAAAAATGTCTCAGCCCTGAAGAGCTGGACCGGATCATAAATTCCAGACATGAAGCGACTGAAAAAATAGCCCGGAAGTTGCTTGGCGAGTTTGACATGTATCTCGTTCATGGCGGGTTTCTCACTGCCATAAATGACATGGCAAAACACAAATGTATTCGTCCCCATACGTTCTCTACCTACAGTGACTGGATCCGCGGGGATGTTCTGAAAAGGGGGAAAAATGAACATTATTTGCGTGAAGTACTCGACGCCATGGTCAAACGATATGGAAGTCAGGTTACGTGGAATGCGCTCGCGCGCGACCTGTCTATTGACCATCCCAAAACCGTGGCCGACTACGCGGCGCTGCTTGAATCCATGGACGCGATCGTCATTCAAGCGGCCATAATAGAGGATAAACTTGCGGCCGCTCCCAAAAAAGCGCGCAAGTTGATGTTTTCAGACCCATTTATATTTCATGCAGTCAGGGCCTGGTTAAGCCCAACCAAAGATCCATATAAACAGCAAGTGACTCCGGTCATGGATGATCCCAATTGGGTATCAAAACTGGCCGAAGCCTGCGCAGTAGCGCATTATCGGCGATATTTTCCCACCTATTATATCAAGGCCGAGGGCGAAGTTGATATTGCATATGTTGACCAACATCGTTTCTGGCCCGTGGAGATAAAATGGGGCACGCAACTCAGGCCGAAAGACCTCAAACAAATTGCCAAGTACCAGAATAGCCGCATATTGAGCAAAGGGTTGCAATACAGCACTATCGGGACAATCCCTGTTGAACCTTTACCCCTTGCATTATTTCGCTTAAGCTTATCACAACACAAGGAGCAGGCCATAGGTGATGTATAGCTGATGGCCTGTGGGCTCTGCGGCTCTGTGTGAGATATTTCTTTTCTCTCGCCCGCTCCCTGGAGTCGCTAGAGATCGCAGAGAAAAACTTTACTTTTACCTGGCAGGGAGACGGCTGCCAGGTAAAAACTAGCAAGACAGGCTGTCTAGAATTCTTTTTTATCTCTGTGTGCTCTGTGAGAGATAGTTTTCTCACACCCATTCGCTTCGCTCATTAGAGACGCAGAGAGCGCAGAGAAAGATTTTTTAGCCATGGACACACTTTTTTAATTTTGAATTTTTAATTTTGAATTTTGAATTAAGGCGTCCTATTATTGTAATTTTGAGTTCTTAATTGTAAATTTTAGATAAATCCCTACCACAATTTAAAATTCAAAATTAAAAATTATTCAGCTATGGACATACATGGACAGAAACCTTTATCCAAATCAAATGCCTGACA
>JALTHV010000306.1 GCA_027004315.1 Deltaproteobacteria bacterium | reverse complement strand
TATCTTATATGAAATATCCAGAGAAAATACAATTTGCCCTTGACTCAGACGCCAGTCTCATGTAATAGAGAAGACCTGTTTTATTTCTCCTTGCCCTGATATGACTTTTTCATACTGAGTCCAGACAGGGCCAAACCTATATGCCCGAGAGGAGACCATATATGACATTACGGTATTATGAGACATTTTATCTACTCCATCCAGACCTCAGTGAAGAGGAGCGGACAGCTATCTCCGAAAAATTGCAGCAGATCATAACAGAAAAAGGAGGCCAAATAGTAGAGGTCAAGCCCTGGCCCTTGCATAAATTGGCCTACAGGGTACAAAAACAGACCCAAGGATATTATGTGGTAATGGAGTATGGTGCAACTGCTGATACTATCTCAGATCTTACTGTAAGTATGCGGCTGAATGATAGGCTATTGAAATTTATTACCATAAAAAAGGCGGACAGGTTTGATGCCAAGGTGTTTGCCGATGCCAAAGAGGATAGTGCCCCGCCTGTTGAAGCTGCTGAAGAAACTACGGATTCCACCCAAGACGCTGAGATAAAAGTAGAGGAATAGATAACAATGCAAACAAAATATACTCCCAGAAGCCGCCACCGTGTATATGTGCGCAGAAAGGTCTGCCGTTTCTGTGCAGATAAGTCTCTGAGCATAGACTATAAAGACTTTCGGACCTTGAGGCACTTTATCACGGAGAGGGGGAAAATCTTGCCACGCCGTATAACAGGGACCTGTGCCAAGCACCAGAGGCGGTTGACAAATGCCATTAAGCAAGCCAGGATAATGGCCCTGTTGCCATTCACTTCTGGCCATGAGCTAAAAAGTTAGCAGACTGCATGACCTTGAGGTGCTCTCACATTTAGAAGTACCAAAAAAACAATTGCCTGAATTCCGGAATCTGTCAATTAGATGGGCTATAGCCGCTGCTCTTTTTCTTGTACCATTAGAACTTACCGGGCTTGCACCTCTTTCTCAACTGGTAGCACCCGGGATCATGGTTCCTGTCACCGAAGGTCTTGACCTTGCCCTTGCCAACTCAATCATTGGTGGGACCTTTGTTTTTGGCGTCTTGCTCTGCTGGTTATCCAGGACTCCAGAGCTATTGGTATGGCTGATTCAGACTGCAGGGCTTGCCGTAATATTTGTGGTGGCAAGAAGGCAGAAATGGTCAGGGATCACGGCGCTCCTGGCAGGTTTTGTCTATCTCTGCCTGACATTTGTAGTAGTACTCAGTATTGGGTCAGGACACGGTCTAATCGGAGGGTATAATGAAATAGTCAAGGCCATATCAAAAGAGATGGACCAGAGCCTGGCCCTCTACAAAAAGACATCAACTGGCACATACAAAGCAGAGATAGAGAACTGGTCTCTGTGGTTTCACTCAACTATAATATATTTCTTGCCCGGGCTGCTGGCATCGGTCTATCTGGTCATCAGCCTGACTAATATATTGATAGCAAAAATCTACCTGGACAGAAAACTCAAAATTGATGCCTTCGGTCCTGCCTTTATCCAATGGAAGCTGCCAGATCAACTGGTCTGGGCAATGATAGCATCTGGTGGACTGGCATTTTTAGGAAAAGGCATCTACAAAACAGTGGGTAATAATGCCCTGTTGGTACTAAGCACCATGTACTTTTTACAGGGGATTGCAATAACTGCCTTTTATTTCAAGCGATTGAAGGTCCCCACCTTTATTCGCTGGATCACATATATATTGCTAAGTATCCAGTGGTATGGTCTATTAATTTTTGTCATCGTAGGGCTGTCAGATACATGGTTTGACCTCAGATCCAAGGCACCGGCATCTGAATAGTCTGGATGTCATCAAACAATTTCCCCGGAGGTTTTAGACTGATGGAAGTCATTCTTAAAGAGAGTATCCCTTCTCTGGGTAAGGCCGGAGATATAGTAAAGGTAGCAAATGGCTATGGCCGCAATTTTCTGATCCCAAAGGGCAAGGCCGCATTTGCCAACAGAAAAAATGTCTTTCAACTTGAGCGTCAGCAGGCATTTATTGTGGCAAAGGCCGCCAAAGAATTGAATGAACTCGAGGCCCTGGCCTCTCAGCTTGGCAGGCTGGAGATCAGCATACCGGTCCGGGTAGGTGAAAAGGAACGGCTTTATGGTTCAGTCACCAGTCTGGATATATCTAAGGCCATAGCATCCCAGGGGTATACAATAGATCGAAAAAAGTTACAGCTAGATGAACCTATCAAGGCCCTTGGTGAATTCGAGGTCCCTATAAAGCTCAGCCCAGACGTCACAG
>JALTHV010000305.1 GCA_027004315.1 Deltaproteobacteria bacterium | reverse complement strand
AAACTGCCCGAAAACTCGGCGTATCTACAATTTATAAGGCCCATCTGGAGAGATCAGGAAACGGGCTAGGAGATCCTGTGTTTATTAAAGTAGCTTGTGCTTTGAAGTACCATCTTGTTTTGGTTATAAATAACGAGAAACACTTCAGGCAGATCGAAGGGCTAAAAATTGAGAACTGGACATGCTGATGAGGCCATGCCGTGAGCATTTTCTGGTTAAGCGTTCCGGAATCAAGAGTTAATCGGCGTATAAGAAATGTGTGGAATCTGCGGCATTATTGATTATAACCATAAAAGTGCTATTGAGCTTTCTTCTGCTGTACGCTGTATGGCTAAACGTCTGGCACACCGTGGACCGGATGCTGAAGGCCTCTGGCAGGGACCGGGCGTGGCCCTAGGACACCGCCGCCTCTCCATTATAGATCTGGCTGGGAGCATCCAGCCTATGGAGGATCCAACGGGCCGCTATATTTTGGTCTTTAATGGCGAGATATATAATTATCTGGAGCTACGTACAGACCTGGAAAGACGTGGAGTCCGTTTCAGGACAGACGGAGATACAGAGGTCCTGCTGGCCGCCTATATCACCTATGGTCCTGGCGGTCTTGACTCCCTGAATGGTATGTTTGCCTTTGCAGTCTGGGACAGGCAAGAGCAGGCCCTTTTTGCCGCCAGGGACCGTATGGGCGTAAAGCCCCTCTTTTTTGGACAAGGTCCTGGCGGTCTGATGGCCTTTGCATCCGAGCTCCAATCCCTGCGCGGGCTGCCTCTGGACTTTTCCATTCGCCAGCCTGCTCTCATACAGTACCTGCGTCATGGATTCATTCGATCCCCTGATACCATATTCCAGGGGGTCCGGGAACTGCGGCCGGCCCATTTCCTGCGCTATAGCCGGCAGGGACTTGAAGTCCGGCCATACTGGAGGCCTCCATTGCCTGACCTCGGCTGGAAAAAAAGAACCGAGTCCGAACTTGCCGAAGAGCTGCATTGCCTTGTTCGGTCTGCAGTGCACCTCCGTCTGAGGAGTGATGTCCCGCTTGGGGCCTTTCTCTCTGGAGGTCTGGATTCAAGCGTTATTGTTGCCGCCATGCGGGACCTCGGAGAAACGGATATCCACAGCTTTGCCATCGGGTTTGAAGAGACGAGCTTTGACGAAAGTCCATTTGCCAGACAGGTGGCAGACTACCTGGGCACTGTCCATCATGAAGGCCGCGGGGCCTTACAGGCCGGGGACCTGCTCTTTGATCTGGTGCGTCATTACGGTCAACCCTATGGAGATTCTTCGGCCATACCTACATGGCATCTCTGTCGGGAGACCCGCCGTCATGTTACCGTTGCCCTTTCAGGTGATGGTGGAGACGAGCTCTTCTGCGGCTACCGCAGGTATGTGGCCCGCCGTCTGCTGGCCTGGTACCAAAAAATACCACAGCCGTTACGCAAGAGATGCCTGGCGGCAGTCATTAGGCGCCTGCCGGAGGGCACTGTATATTATGATCATAGCCTTATCAAGAAATTGCGTCTCTTTGTGGACCTGGACCAGCGGGTGACCAAAGATCCGAACGATATCTATCCTGCCTGTTTCAAGACAGATGATCTTGTCCGTCTCCTTGACCTGGAGCAGAGATCTATCGAATCTATGGATCAAGAGACTGAGATGCCACCAGATCAAGAGATGGACCCAATAGAGTTTATGATGCGCTCGGATATCTTGCACTACCTCCCGGACGATATCCTGACCAAGGTGGACCGGGCGAGCATGGCCCATTCCCTTGAAGTTCGCTCGCCATTTATGGACTATCGGGTCGTGGAATTCGCCTGTCACCTGCCTCTCTGTTTCAAATTAAGAGGCCTGACCACCAAGTATCTGTTGCGCAAGGCCTTTGCAAAAGACCTCCCCTCAGAACCCCTCAAGAGACAGAAACACGGCTTTGCAGTTCCCTTAGGAGACTGGTTCCAGGGACCCCTCAAGGCTGTCTATGAGGATGTAGTGCTCTCAAATCCTGCCAGTCTCTTGGTAAACAAGGACGAGGCCGGACGGCTGCTTAAAGAGCACCAATACGGACGCACAGACCATGGGCACCGGCTCTGGTTACTGCTCTTTTTATACGCATGGTATCAGTGGTGGCAGGGTATCTGATGAGTAAAAAACGGCTCATTTCCCTTATCCCGTCTCTGGCAGGAGGAGGGGCCGAGCGCGTGGTCTCTACCCTGCTCCCCTACCTTGCCCGGCACTTTGACCTGACCCTGGCACTGCTGGAGGATCGCCAGTCGTATCCAGTACCAACT
>JALTHV010000304.1 GCA_027004315.1 Deltaproteobacteria bacterium | reverse complement strand
CAAGAATTATTATTTGCGCTGTTGCCGTCCCAGACTAGCTATAGCCCACTGGTCATAACTCAAGAAAATACGGCCACCGCCTGCTGCTGAACACTCAAGAAGACCTCCTATACTACATCACAAAATTCACTTGCGTTTATATTAAATATCCAGGACCATTTGACGAATTAACAGGCCTGGATTATAAAAAAGTAGAGAGGGAATCTAAGATGCCATTAACCCACAAGGAGAGACTTTCAGTTGATGATTCACTGTATCTTGAATCAAGAAAGTCACTCTTTTCTTACGAACATCAATAAAAGTGAATAATAGACTAGGTGACGGATACGCATTTCCTCTTCTTGTATAACCTTAACCCATCGACTATTCAACTAAGTAACGAAATCTAACGTTGATATTTCTGCAAGAGACTATCAAAAAGTCGGGCTGGTTGCACCCCTTTCTCAACACTTATTGTTCTTGAAATTGTATTGAAAATATGCCTTGTTCGTGTCGACAGATGACACGGGTTGCTCAATCATGAAGTTATATGGCATCAACAGAACAGTTTAACAGCCCGACAAAGGTTTCCATCATATGTGTTGCCACCGTGTGCGGTAAAATAGCTCCGGGGCCGGTGGGAAGTATCCTAGACCGTAGGCACCTAGAAGAGATGCGCATGAACAGTGACGCCAGTATCATAGGGGCCGGAACCCTGAGGAGCGATGGCCCTGAGATGCGAGGCACGGACGGGTGTATCCCAAAGGGGCGTATAAGGTCGGTTATAACAGAGTCGGGCAATATTTCTATTGAAGGGAAAAGGCTTTTCTGCTGCGGTCCGCCACCTGTAATTTTTACAGGGATGGGGCGGGAATTTTCTCTCTGCAGCCGATTGGGCGACAAGGCCAGGGTGATCGGCCTTCCCACTGGACCGTGTGGACTGTCCGTCAGGGCGGCGGTGTCTGAACTTGCTGGCATGGGCGCGCGAACCATACTTGTTGAGGGCGGGGCAAGGCTAAATTATGCCGCTCTTAAAGAGGGAGTGGTGGACGAGATCATGCTTACACTGTCCCCCAGAATACTGGGGCAAAGTTCCATGCCGGCGATGGCCGAAGGGCCTGTTCCCCTGGGCTCTCCCTTTATTGACCTGAAACTCCTTGGATTTAAAGAGGCGTCAACCGGTGAGCTGTTTCTGAGATACGCTGTTGAGAGGCGGTGATGGGAAGACACGATCTGGCCATACTTTTCTCAGGAGGCAGGGATTCCCTCGCCCTCTATGCCCTTGCCGTCAGAGGCAGGCATCCGGAGATTCTCCGTCCCGAAAGGATTCATCTGCTGCATATGTTGAATGGCATGGGCCGCTTTGCGAATTTTCCCCGGGAGCGGTTCAGGGTGGCTGAAAAACTGCTTGCCGGCCAGAGCCCGCTTCCTGAAAAAATAATGCCGGCCTCGTATGTGGAACTGGACATGGGCAGGCTGTTCCAGGGGTTATGGCTGGACTGGTATGAGGACCTGATGCCCAGGTACAACGGCAAAAATCTCGTGTGCGTGGCCTGTAAACTGGCCATGCACGCCAGGGCCATTATCTACTGTGTTGAAAATTTTGTTCCGGTTGTCCTGGCGGGATATGCCCGTAGGCAGGGTTATTTCCCTGAGCAGACCCGGATATTCATGGATAGGATATCGGAATTTTCAGAAAGGTTCGGTGTGGCTGCGAGATTCCCGGTGTATGAGGACTTTGATACAGAAGAGGTGACAAGGCATCTTCTTGAGGATTTTGGCCTGCCTTCAACCGGCGGAGGTGAGAGGAAATGCCTTTTCTGCCAGACGAGGACTACCGCTACCGAGGCGGAGATCGGGATGTACCTGGATGACATGATACCCAGGCTTGTGGAATACATAGAGCACAGGCTGTCCGGCAGGGTGAGGGAGGCTGCCGGATGTTTCCCCCCGGGATTTTCCGCCTGATGCAGGTGAGTCGGAATGTAACTGTTCACATCCTTCCGGCCAGCGGTAGCATTTTGAAGGGTCTCAGGAGCATCGCTTGATGCACAAGATCAGGGCACTCTGCCTATTAATCCGCACTGAGACCCTTCAAAATGCTATCGCTGGCCGGGGACGTAGACGGTTGCAACAGGAGGGGGTGTGAACACTTACGTCTGAATCGTTCATGAAAACAAGTTGTATCATACCGGTAAAAAACAGGAGGGAGATGGTGATTGATGCCATTGAAAGCGTGGTCTCCCAGACACGGCCGGTGCAGGAAATACTTGTGGTGGATGATGGCTCAGACGATGGAACCCCTGATGT
>JALTHV010000303.1 GCA_027004315.1 Deltaproteobacteria bacterium | reverse complement strand
TTCTTTGGCCTGGACAATAGTTGCCTAGAGGCCAAGATAATCCTGGCCCAGGGCCGGCAGAACACCAATTATGCTATCTGCCTCTATGCCTGTCATCCCTTTTTTATCCAGGGCTATTCCACCATGACTAATGGAGAGAACACGGCATTTGTCCCTATCAGGGAGTACCTGACCAGTCGTGGTTTTCCAGGTTATATGGGTTACAGTAGTGACAGTGAGGTATTTACTCATATCTTGCATTTCAGCCATCGGCAGCTCAGATATCCCCTGGTATATTATAAAGATGTCATTACTCCCCTAAAAGATGAAGAGATACCTGGGCGGAAGGACGCCGAGGCACTTGGCCTGCTCAAAAAGAGCCTCCGGCCTCTCTGCATAGACGGTCCCAATGTAGTTGTTGGCTTTGTGCCCGATGGGACCGTGTTCATGGTACACGACTCCAAGAAACTCCGGCCAGGGATCGTTGGGGGATCTAAAGGGAAATATGCCCTTATGAGTGAGATGTGCGGGCTGGACAGGGCGATTCCCCGGCGTGACCGCTCTGCTGACATTTTCCCTATGAGGTATGATATGGTAATGGTGACACCCAATGCTCAGGAGGTCCGAGTATGGAACCAGCTTCACGGCTAGACCACAATGGAGAGCCGACACTGCAGGATTTTCCCTATATTATCCAGTGGAGGGAGGATCGTTGTACGCGCTGTGGACGCTGCACCGCAGTGTGTCCGCAACAGGCTATTGAGCCCGCTGTCTTTGCGCAGCGTATTGTCCAATCTGAATCCAGCACCCCGATACCCACTACAGTACGGAGGATAACGCACGGGATCCGTCAGGTTAGAGATGTCGAGCGCTACTGTACTGGTTGTGGCATGTGTAGTCTGGTATGTCCAAATATGGCCATTGCCCCGCACTATAATCCGCGGAACAAGTTTCTATTTTACAAAAATTCTGGAGGATCTCCATACAAACGTGGTGGGAGGCGCAATGACCCCAGCCCAAGCACCTTAGACAAGCTCAAATTTACCCGTATTTCAATGCTGACAGACCCTGCCCTGGATGCAGGAAGGCATGAGTTTTATATACGGACCCTGTTAGGGCGCATCCTGCCTCCAGACAGGCTGCCTCTCAAGGTGGGTGATGACAACCGGTTGGTTATAGGAGATGATGCCTTTATCCCCCCTGTGAGAGAGATATTTCCTATCCGCATCGGGAGCATGTCCATAGGTGCCCTCTCTCCTACCATGTGGGAGGGCCTGGCTATGGGTATCACCTATCTCAATGAGGTGGAAGGTATACCAGTGGTGATGTGCTCTGGAGAAGGCGGCCTGCCACCCAGACTCCTGCGTTCCCGCTTTATCAAGTACTTCATTCCTCAAATTGCATCCGGCTACTTTGGATGGGATGAGATCATACATACCCTGCCAGATATGGTCGAAGACCCGTGCGCCATTGAGATCAAGTATGGTCAGGGGGCAAAGCCAGGCGATGGAGGTCTCTTGATGGCCTATAAAGTCCTGAAGCTCATTGCCGAGATCCGTGGCGTGCCAATGTATGTGGACCTTGCCTCGCCTCCTACTCATCAGACAAAGTACTCTATCGAGGAGGCAGTGGCCAAGATGATCCAGTCCATGTCTATGGCCTGGGGGTTCCGTGTACCTGTATATCCCAAGATTTCAGGTACCAAGACGGCCAGGGCAGTCCTCAATAACCTGGCCAGGAATCCCTATGCCTCAGCCCTCTGTATTGATGGTGAAGACGGTGGGACTGGTGCGGCCTATAATGTATCTATGGACAAGATGGGGCATCCTATTGCCTCTAATATCAGGGACTGCTACCTGGATCTGGTCAGGCAGGGGAAACAGAATGAGCTTCCGCTTATTGCCGCTGGTGGAATAGGTAAGACAGGGAATCTGGCAGCAAATGCCGCTGCTCTGATCATGCTGGGGGCCAGTGCCGTGGATATTGGAAAATATATCCTCCAGACTGCTGGTGGTTGCCTTGGTAACGAGTACAACCAGTGTAATCTGTGTAATACTGGCAAGTGCCCCCGCGGCATTACCACACAGAATCCCAGGCTTTACCGCAGGCTGGACCCCGATAAGGTGGCCGAGCGGGTAGTGGAGGTCTTTAAAAGTGCTGAGATAGAGCTGAAAAAGATATTTGCCCCCATGGGGAGAAGTACCCAGTTACCCATTGGCATGTCAGATGGCCTGAGTGTCTGTGACAAGGCCATAGCAGATAGGTTGCAGATTGACTATGCCTGCTGAAATTCAACATTTAATATTCAAT
>JALTHV010000302.1:5773-6967 GCA_027004315.1 Deltaproteobacteria bacterium | reverse complement strand
TGTCTGTCCTTGTCGGTCCAAACGGCTCAGGTAAATCCAATGTTCTGGATGTGCTTTCATTTGTCCGTGACGCGGTTATTCAGGGGTTGCCGGCCGCCGTCACCCACAGGGGTGGTATTGACAGTGTGCGGCGGCGCAGTCATGGACGACCGTTTGATGTACATATAGCGATAGACCTAAGGCTGTCCAGAGGGATTGCCGGCTATGCTTTTGTCATCACCGGTGACAGGCTCGAAGAATACCGGGTCAAGTCGGAAACGGCTTTTGTCCAGATGGATAACCGGAGTGATGTGCATCAGTTTACGCGGAATGCCAAGGATTGGCGAGGCCCAGGGGGAATTGCGCCACGCATGGACGAACAGTCCCTTGCACTGACCGCTCTCGGTGGCATGGAACAGTTCAAGCCGCTGGTGGATTATCTTGCCGGAATCACTGTCTACTCCGTCTTTCCGGATACTTTGCGGGTCCTCCAGCGGTTCGATTCCACCTTTCCCATGAAGGCCCATGGCGAGAACTGGGTGTCAGTTCTTCGTGATATGGTAAAAGACAAACAGGCTAAAGAAGGCCTGATCTCGGGCCTGAAGAGACTGACCGGTGATATCGAAGACGTCCGCGTCACCAGCGCGGCCGGTCATCTCATCGCGGAATTCAGGCAGCAGGTAAAAGCGAAAAAAGGGAAACGGTGGTTCGAAGCGGCACAGCAATCCGACGGAACGCTCAGGGTTGCAGGGCTCTTTACCGCTCTGCTCCAGTCGCCTCATCCGCCGTTTATCGGTATCGAGGAGCCTGAACTGAGCGTGCACCCAGGTGCGTTGCCAATGATCTACGACTACTTGCAGCAAGCCAGCGGGGTTTCACAGGTCATGGTGACGACCCACAGCCCCATTATTCTTGATGTTGCTGACGTGGACCGGGATGTTGTCCTGGTCGTCAACCGGGTTGAGGGCAAGACCGATGTAAAGGAGGTGGCCGGGACGCTGTTGCAGAGAGTCCGCAGAGACCTGTTGCGGCTCGGTGAGCTCTCTGTGCCGGGCGATCTGCAGCTTTCTCTCTTCGATACGCCTGGAGGGCCACAGGGATAAAAAGGCAGTGGGGTAACCGTTCACATTCCCTTCGGCCAGCGGTAGCCTTTTGAAGGCTTTCAGAAGCATCGCTTGATGCACAAGATCAGGGCCTCTGCCCATTAATCCGCAC